>JAHENE010000215.1 GCA_024643305.1 Thiobacillaceae bacterium
CCCAGTAGATGCTGTGCACGCCATCAACTTCAAGAACGCCCTGGCTGTGCGGTGATATTTCCGGAAATAAACAGGAAGTAGACATGCGTGGATGATTTACGAATCTGCCTAATTATCCCCCGAGCATGAGAAAAATGATGCGGTCTTGGGTATTCCTTCAAACCCGGCTTGTGGTTACACTGCAATCAAGATGATCGGGAGGAGAAAAAACAATGACGGTGCATACGCTTGAAGAGGGTGAAATAGGCCTGCTGCGCAAGGAAATTGAAATGCTCATGGGAGAGCGGCAGCGCCTGTTGCAAGTAGTGGGAGCGGCAGCTGTTCTGGTTGCCAATCTTGACAGCGATACCCTGCCGGAAGATGAGGACACCATCGACGCAGCCGAGATGCTGGCAGAGCAACTCAACAGTTTGCAAGAGGAAACCCTCAAAGACGCGCTCGAATCCGTGCGGGCTGAATTCGACAACAGGCCTGAAAGTTGAGCAAACACTTTTGAGCGGTTCGCCGCAATAACGAAACGCGCATGAAATTTTCCTCATTGCCAACATCGCCACAACTCAGGCGGTTTGCGCTTGTTGCATTGGCCATCGCACTGGCTTATTCCCTTGTGGGACGCCTGAGCCTGAGCATGGCGAATCGTTTCGATACCATGGCGCTCATCTGGTGGCCTGCTGCAGGCATTGCCGCAGCGTCGGCCATTCGATTCAGATGGGCGGCTGTTGCAGGCGTTCTGCTTGGGTCGATAGGGGCTAATTGGGGTATCGTGAACCCCGAAGCCATTCCTTACCTTGCCCTGGGTGCGGCGCTTGGGACTTGGCTGTTTTTCTGGCTTCCGGAAAAAATGGGTTCCAACGATTTTTCTTTCGACTCGATCAAAAACATAGCGCGTTTTTGCCTTGTCGGAATACCCGTTGGGACAGCTGTTTGCGCGCTTGCGGGAACGGGAGCTTTACTGAAGACGGATGCCTTGACGCAGAGTCAGTACTGGATGGACTTGTGGTCGCTATGGTCGATTAACCTGACAGGCGCAATTCTGCTGGGACCTGTTTTACTCTCAAGCAATATTCACGATTGGCGCCTCCACCGGAAAATATCCCGGCTGGAGTGGCTGGCGTTGGCGTTTGCAATTGTGGTTGTGTGTTTGCTGATGCTTGGTTCGGGTGGCCGCCAGGCATGGGAAATCGGGGAATTCCTGCTTTTTCCCCTGGTGCTATGGGTTGCGCTGCGTTTCTCGGCTGGCGCAACGACAACGCTGGTCCTCGTTGTGAGCCTGCTGCGCATTGGCAGCAACTCGAATGAATTTTCAGTATTTGGGACGGATTTGCCCTTCCTGGAAGCCCTGAACATACAAGTGACGACTTTCAGCCTGGCAATCTGCGGTCTACTGGTAACGGCAGCGCTGACGGAAAGGCGGGAATCCGAAATCAGGCTCGACAAACTGGCCAATCACGACCCCCTTACGGGATTACCCAACCGTACCTATTTCCAGGTTTATCTCGAACATGCGATTGCACAATGCCAGCGTCAGGGCGGGCAACTTTCCTTGCTGTTCATAGACCTGGACAGGTTCAAGCACATCAACGATTCGCGCGGACATGAGGTGGGTGACGAAGTGTTGCGCGTTGTCGCCGACAGGTTGGGCAATGTCCTTCGCAGCGATGACTTTGTTGCTCGCCTGGGCGGTGATGAGTTTGCGGTTGTCATGAACCACCCCCGGACTTTGCGCGCTGTCAGGCGTGTGGCCCTGAAACTGATCGAGGCCCTTGCCGAGCCTTTCAAGCTTGATGCGCATCACTATGTTGTTTCTGCAAGTATCGGCATCAGCGTGTGCCCCGATGACGGAACCGACGCCAATTCCCTGCTTCGTCAGGCTGATATGGCCATGTACAAGGCCAAATTGAAACGCAGCGGGTTCGAATATTTCAGCGACGACATGAATGCCGCAGCTCACGAGCAGCTTGTTATCGAGAATGGCATCAGAAGAGCGTTGCGAAATGATGATTTCGCCTTGCTATACCAACCCAAGCTAGATTTGCGGACGGGCAAGATCATCGGGATGGAGGCGCTGCTTCGCTGGATGGCTCCGAATGTGCCGGGCATCGTGGGCCCCGACAAATTTATTCCAGTTGCCGAGGAAACCGGACTGATTGTTCCTGTTGGACACTGGGCGCTGAAAACGGCTTGCAGGCAATGGGTGGCCTGGCATGAGGACGGGCTTAATCCACCGGTCGTTTCTGTGAACCTGTCACCGCGCCAGTTCACTCATGGCGGCCTTGCCCGTGAAATCCTGCTCACCATAGAAGATACAGGCATGAATCCGGCCTGCCTTGGCCTTGAAATCACGGAGAGCACGGCCATGGAAAATCCGGAGGTCACCCTGCAGGTATTGGCCGAAATGGGTAGGCATGGCATTCAGATGATGATCGACGACTTCGGTACAGGCCATTCCAATTTGAGACAGCTCAAACGGCTGCCGATTGATACCATCAAGATCGACAAGAGTTTTATCAAAGACATCCTTATCGACAAGGAAGATGCAGAAATTGCCGCTGCCATCATTAATCTGGCGCATTCCCTTGATCTTCGCGTTGTGGCCGAAGGTGTGGAAACAGCCGAAGTTGCCGCATTCCTGAAAGAAAAGGGCTGCGACGAGATTCAGGGTTACCTGCTTGGCAAGCCGATGCCGCCCGATGCGATCAAGAAGATGTTCGGAAAAACTTATCCTCTGGAAAAAGTCCAGATGGAAATGAAATTCAAGGATACAACGTTGCTGCAGGTGTGATTTATTTGTTCAGCAGCTCGCGTTCCATCAGCAGGTAAGTATTGTAGGCATTTGCCCGGTTGGCCGCTTCGAAGGCTGGAAGCTTCCTGAACCTGGACCAGTTTACCTGCGCATACGCTTCGTCAAACGATTCCAGGTTGTTTACAGCTTTGCCCATTTCACTGCGCAAATAGGTCAGGTAATCGCGGGTGAGCGCAAGATCCCTGGCGGGCGAAAAGCTCACTGCACCGTGCCCGGGTACCAGCACTTGCGGCCTCATGGCAGTCAGTTTCTCGAGTGAATTTAACCAGGCCTTTGAGTCGGCGTCGCCAACATAAGGCACGCGGCCTTTGAAAACCAGATCACCTGCATATAGGACACGATCTTCCTTGACCAGCATGGCCAGATCCTCTGCGCTGTGCGCCGGGCCGACGTGCCGAATGCTGAAATGCACGCCACCCAAAGCGAAGTCAGTGTCTTCCTGAAGATATTTGTCGGGTTCGATGAATTTGGTCTCCTCGTTTACCCACGGAAACAATTCCTCCTTGCGCTGTTCGAAGCGAAGTTTGGCCCCTTCTGTTTTGGTGAGGCCGGCGGCATTTTTGTGTGCCCAGATTTCCGCACCTTCGTCCTTGAAAGCCTGCAGGCCGTAAAAATGGTCGGCATGGTAATGGCTCACGATCACCAGTTTGACGGGGAGGGTTGTGATCTTGCGGATAAGGCCCAGCATCTTTTGCGCAAGCGGCACGGTGCCAAGGGAGTCGAAAACCACTACGCCTTCACGCGTGACGACAAAACCCGCATTCGACATGAAGCCCTGGTTCTCGCTCGTTGCGGGGCCCGACTGCCCTTCGATGTAATAACTGTGCTGACCTACGCGTATTGCCTTCATCGGCACGGTGGCGGTGGTGTCGACTGCAAGGGCAGGGCTGAATATCCCAAGAAAAATGAGCAGCCAGAAAATGCGAAGCATGTCTTTCTCCGATTAGGTGAGGAAGGATTTCCAGAAACAAAGTATAGGCGC
>JAHENE010000216.1 GCA_024643305.1 Thiobacillaceae bacterium
CGGACCGGCAAGCGCAATTGGCCTTTCAAGCGCGAAAACAGCGTCCCGTCACGCCCGGGCTCCGGCACCAGGGTATTTACCGCGACAGGCTTCCCGCCCGTCGCCCCGCTTTGGCGCGTTGCCCGCCTTGGTGTCTTGGGTTGGGCTGCCAGCCGAGCCAAACGCGCAACCAGATCGGACAAGCGTTGTTCATTGCGCTTTAAGGTCGCAATTTCCTTTCTTTGCTGCTTTATTTGCCCTGCAAGTTTGCTCAGTACTTGTTGGCGGGCCTTTTTTTCCTTGAGCAGTCCCGCCTGCTCCTTGATCTGGGCCTGGCGAATTTCAGCCAAGGCTCGATCCTTCTCCGATGTCGCCTGCTTTAGTTCGGCCAGCCTGTTTAGCCCTTGTCGAAGCTCATTGATCAATTGAGTCTGGGCGCGTGACAGGTATGACAAATATTGCAGGTCTCGCGCGGCCTGGCTGGGATCCTGACCATTGAGCAGCAATTTCAATGCGTCGCCTCCCCCCCGCATGTAAGCCTGCCTGATCATCGCGCTCAAGCGTGTCTGCCGCTGCTGGATATTGCTGCTGGCCTGTTCAGCTTCTTCCGATACCGTTTTCAGTGCTGTCTGCACTTCGCGCCGCTCAGCCTCAAGCTGATGTAAACGCCGCCCCCCCTCACTGATGGCGCGCTCGGATTGTTTCAGCGAGTCCGCAGCCTCGGCGCGCGATTCCCGCGTCTGCTGATACTCGCGCTGCAACTTTTCCAGTTGCTCGCGCACGTTCTCAAGTTCGGCTTTCTTGTCTGCCCAGGCAGCATTACAGACAAGGCCAAGGGTTATCAGGAATATGGCGCTCTTGCGATTCACTCGAAATTGATCAGCGGCTCGCCGCGCATTTCCGGAGGTTGTTGCAGCCCCATCATTTTCAGCAATGTTGGGCTCACGTCCTCCAGGGCGCCGGTATCAGCGAGTTCGGCATGTCTTTTGCCGATATACACAAGGGGCACGAGGTTGGTTGTGTGTGCCGTATGCGGCTGCCCCGTCGAGACATCCATCATGAATTCGGCATTGCCGTGATCGGCCGTAATCAACACCTCACCACCTCGCGCCAATTGCGCTGCTACGACTTTGCCCAGACAGATATCGAGAGTCTCTATGGCGCGACGCGCTGCCTCCATGTCGCCTGTATGTCCCACCATGTCGGCGTTGGCATAGTTGCAGATAATGGCATCGTACTGCTCGCTGTTGATGGCGCCGATCAGTTTCTCCGTGACTTCATATGCGCTCATCTCCGGCTTGAGATCATAGGTCGCGACATCCGGAGAAGGCACCAATATCCGATCCTCACCGGGATAGGAAACTTCCTCGCCGCCATTGAAGAAGAAGGTCACATGCGGATATTTCTCCGTTTCCGCAATACGCAGCTGATGCAGGCCAAGATTGGCGATGTACTCGCCGAAACCGTTACGGATTCGCTCTGGCGGGAAAGCAACCTGCACATCGAACTCGTCGCTGTAACCGGTGAGCGTGCAATAGGTGGAAAGTTTGGGGGTCACCTCGCGCTCGAACTCGTTGAAATCCGGCTCGATAAACGGGCGTGACAATTGGCGTGCGCGATCAGAGCGGAAATTCATGAAGATGATGGCGTCGCCATCTTTCATGTGCACGGGGGCTCCACCCGGCGGGACAATGGAAGTCGCTTTTACAAATTCGTCGGTTTCGCCCCGCGCATAGGCCATCTCAAGGCCATCGAGTGCTGAAGGCGCCGTATATTCGGATTTCCCCTGCGTCAACAGATCATAGGCGGACTTGACGCGCTGCCAGCGCCGGTCACGATCCATCGCGAAATAGCGGCCGATGATGGTGGCAATTTTTCCCTTGCCCACCTCCGCAATTTTTTCCTCCATGCGCAACAGATTGACTTCGGCGCTTTTGGGCGGGGTATCGCGTCCATCAAGAAAGGCGTGGATGTAAATTTCTTCCATGCCTTCATCAGCTGCCATTTGCAACATGGCATGAATGTGACGTTCGTGGCTATGCACACCACCATCCGACAGCAAGCCCAGAATATGCAACGCCCCATTGCCATCCTTGGCCGATTTGATGCTGGCCTTGAGCATGGGGTTGGCAAAAAAGGCCCCTGACTCGATGGCGTGGTCGACGCGGGTGAATTCTTGATACACCACACGGCCCGCGCCAATGTTGAGATGCCCCACTTCCGAGTTGCCCATTTGCCCTTTGGGCAAACCAACTTCCGTCTCGGAGGCGTGAATCAGCGTATGCGGATAACGATTCCACAAATCGACCCAGTTGGGTTTCTCTGCAATTGCAATGGCGTTATGCGCGCGCTCGGACCGGCAGCCAAAACCATCAAGGATTATCAGAAGGACCGGGGTGACTTTCATTAAAAAAACAGTTCACAAAAAACTTTTTTTGGATTAAGGTTAATCACTATATTTAGATATACCAACTCTAGACTCATTCTAAATTTTACACGAGGCGAGGTTATGGCGCGAGTTCAGGAAGATGACGATGTTGAACTGATGGAAAAGGATGAGCACATTGAGCAAGCCTCTCGTGCCATGAAAGCAATGTCCCATCCATTGCGCCTAAAAATCCTCTGTGTGCTGGGAGACAAGGAAGTCAGCGTACAGGACATCGTCGACAATGTCGGAACCTCGCAAAGCAACATTTCCCAGCACCTTGCCATCCTGCGTGACAAGGGAGTATTGAAAACCCGCAAGGATGCAAACCGCGTCTACTATCGCGTCGGTGATACGCGCACCCTCAAGCTGATCAGCATGATGCGCGACGTCTTCTGCGGCTTCACCAAATAAATCAAGCCAAACACAACAAAGCCCGGACATTTCGGGCTTTGTTTTTTTCTTGGTGCCCGGCTTGCCCGGGCTTTTTTATTTCAGGCAATGACCCGTTCATGCCGTCTTTTTACTATAGAGTGTACGTAAGGACTTGATAAATATACTCTATTAGAGTATTCTAATACTTCATCAAGGAGACTTTACATGCGCGCCCCTGCCGCTCTGATCCTGTTAGCCTGTTCCCTGCCCGCCCTGGCCGGGCTTCCTTTCGACACCACCAAGGTCGGCTACCAGAATATCGACAAGTCTTATTCAACCGAGGCTACCGTCGAGGCAGTGCGCCAGTCCACGGTATCGGCGCAGGTCTCCGGCCGTATCACGGCGGTCAATTTCGATGTGGGCGACAAGGTCAAGGCGGGCCAAATCATTGTGCGCATCGACCCTTCCGAGCTTTCGCAGGTCGTGGCCGGCAGCCGCGCCCAGGTTGCCCAGGCCGAAGCACAACTGGCCAACGCCAAGGCCAGCTATGAGCGCCAGGTGCAACTTTTCCAGCAGAAATTCATTTCCGCCGCCGCCATGGATCGCGCCACTGCGGAATATCACGCCGCCCAGGCTGCCGCCCAAGTGGCAAAAGCCGGGGTCGGACAGACTTCAACTGTACGCTCCTATACCACCTTGACCGCACCGTTTTCCGGTGTCGTCATGGCACGCCATGTGGAGGTCGGCGAGATGGCCTCGCCCGGCAAAGCGCTGATGACCGGATTCGATCCCTCCGACCTGCGTGTGGTAGCCAACATCCCCCAATACAAACTGGCCGAGGTGCAAAAATCGGGCAAGGCCTCGGTGGAAATTCCTTCACTCAACAAATGGATCGAGGCCAGGGGCATCACCGTGCTGCCATCTGCCGACACGGCAACACACACGGTCAAGGTTCGCATCGATCTGCCTGAAAACCTGAGCGGTGTCATCCCTGGCATTTATGC
>JAHENE010000217.1 GCA_024643305.1 Thiobacillaceae bacterium
CAGGTGATGATGTTGCTGCGCTGCAGCTGCTGGCCCAGGCTTCCGGGCTTGACCCCAACAACGAATGGGTGCGCGTCGATGCCGCCGAAATCATGTTTGTAAAAGGCGAGCTGGAAGAAGCCCGCAGTTTGCTTAACAGTTTGAAAAATGAGACTGTGGCGAAGGATATGCGCACCGTGCAACTCCTCGCCCAGATCAAGATGGCAGAAATGGGTGCGGGCGGTGAAAACGAGGGCACGCTCGCAGCAGCCATTAAAACCGACGAAAACAATCTTGATGCGCGCCTGAAACTTTCCAACCTGCTGATCGCATCCGGACGCTACGAAGAGGGCATGGATCAGTTGCTGGAAATCGTGCGCCGCGACCGTAGCTTTCAGGAGGATGTCGGCCGCAAGACCCCGCTCGATGTGTTCAACCTTCTGGGCGGGCAGGGTGAACTGGTTTCCCGTTATCGGCGTCTGCTTTCCAGCGCTTTGAATTAACAGGGCGTATCAATACGCTCTATTGCGGGCGTAATCAGCCATTCCCTTGCCCGCGGAACTGAGCGCATCCGCGCCAGCAGGGTGCCCTTGAAGACTAAATATGTTGTAATGATTTTTGTGTTGGTTCAGTCAACTGCCGACATAGGCCATGTCATGACAGCCTGCATGCCTTGTCGAGCACCACGGGGATGAAACTGTCTACTTATGAACATGCAAGAATTATCTGACCATCTTGGGCTGGCTTTTCTCGCGGAACCATGGATTCCGCAGGTCTTTCTGATCGTCCTGGCCGCTACCCTGGCCAACTTGACTTCCCACTTCTTTCTGCGTCATGCCGAGAAGGTCACCCGGTTAACGAGCAGTCCATGGGACGATGCGCTTATCCAGTCGGCGAAGCGTCCTGTGCCCGTGGTTATCTGGCTGGTCGGCATTGCGTTCGCAGCCGAGGTCATGTCCAGAGAGACGGGCACGGCAATCTTCGCTTCCGTGCCTGCGATCCGCAATGTCGTCGTTGTCGTTTGCCTGGCCTGGTTTCTGATCCGTTTCATCCGGCTTGCGGCCAACAATGTTGTCGAGACAGCCCGAAAGAAAGGCGAGGAGGCTGATCCGACCACGGTTGATGCATTATCGAAGCTTGCACGCCTTACGGTTGTCATCACGGCCATCCTGGTCGTTATGCAAACCCTGGGCTTCAGCGTTTCGGGCGTGCTGGCCGCGGGCGGGATTGGCGGTCTTGCCGTTGGTTTTGCCGCCAAGGACCTGCTGGCAAATTTTTTCGGCGGCCTCACGATTTACCTGGACCGCCCCTTCAGTGTCGGCGAGTGGATAAGATCGCCGGACAAGGAGATTGAAGGGACCGTGGAATACATCAGTTGGCGCCACACTCGCGTGCGCGCCTTCAACAAGAATCCGGTCTACGTGCCCAATTCCGTCTTCACCACCATTGTTGTGGAGAATCCATCGCGGATGACCAACCGCCGCATCAAGGAGATGATCGGCATCCGTTATGAGGATATCGGCGTCATGGCTATCATCGTGTCAGATGTAAAGGCCATGCTGCAGAGCCACCCCGAGATCGATACCAGCCAGACTCTGATCGTTAATTTCAATACCTTTGGTCCGTCATCACTTGATTTCTTCATCTACACTTTTACCAAGACCACGGAGTGGGTGTATTACCACGAGGTAAAGCAGGACGTGCTGCTGAAGGTGGCCGAAATTATCGAGCGCCATGGCGCGCAGATTGCCTTCCCCACCCGGACTCTGCATATCGAAAACGGCAGTGAGGCCTTGCCCCATTGAAGGCGTCGGTTGCTTGTGTCGACAATGGATTTATTCCAGTCCAACCGCTGATCGTGCCTGATGGCGGGCGGTTATGGCAGCTGGTTTCTTGAGACGTCCGGATGGCGAAGACGATGCTGGAGGCGGTGTGGATTTACAAGGGGGACCGTTGCCAGATTCCGCTATTGAGTTGAGTCCAGCTTTGAGGCGGAATCTACAAAGTTGAAGCGAAGCTTGGGAGGGTTATCTCCTTCCTGTGAGCTCTGGAGTCCCTTGATCACGGAATTGTTCAGTTGCAGATCAACCTGATAGTTTGGCGTCAGGGCTGCTTCAAAATTGGGCAAAGTTCTCGAGAGGTACTCGACTTCCCCCTCTTCCTGGTTGATTACGCCCATGATTTCGAGAAGCGTCACTTTCGGCCACGGATCTGCCTCTGTGCGGCGATGCGACACGATGTGAGTGAACCGGTCGAACTCCTTGTAGTACTTGTCGTTCTCCTCAACCAGCTCGCCAGTCGAATAGATGCCGTCCATCAGGTAGGTCAGGGTGAAATCCTGTCCCGTCCTTTTCGACCATGAATTGAGTACACCCTCAACAGTTCTGTATAGACATTGCTCCATATGGCCGCCTACGACATAGACATGGGATGCCTTGACTTCGAAACTCAGTTCGCCATCCTCGGAAAAAACCCGGTAGTCCGGTCTGCAGTCGGCCATAAAGTAATCCTGCTCGGAGGTATTGTCCTGCAGGTAAACGATGGGGATGCCTTTGCTTCTGGCATAGCTTGTCGCCTCGTCAATTCCCCGTTTGCTTGAATAACGCGAGTCGTACGTCGCGCTGGCATGCGTCACGATCAATAAAGAGTCGGAATTGAGCTTGATTTGTGACGGATCGGCAAACTGGGAACTCGGGCAAGAAGCCAGTACTGCCTCTGAAAAGAGGACAAGGGCCAGGGCAAGATAGAACTTCATATGCTGCAATTTCCGGACATGCTTTCATCGCTTGGACAGTCATGGCTGGCGACCCGTTGATGTTGACTCTTCAGGGATGGAATCAATGGATTTCCTGCCCTGAACAATGAGTTGCCTGCTGGAAATGCATGGTATTAATTCAAGCTTACAAGAGGCTTACATTTTGATTTGTCAAAGCCGCTGGGAGTTTTAAGCGCTTGAAATCGCCGTCACGTCACGGCCTTTGTTCGTATATGGGCAGCGGTTTCTGTTTAGAATCCAGCAATGCTTACCCTGCGTATTCTTTCCATTGTTTTTCCGGTCTTCGCCATCATCGGCATTGGCTATGGCTACGGCCGGATAAAACGCCCTGAAATCGGCGTTACCAACCAGATCAGCATGGATGTGCTGGTGCCGGCGCTGGTGTTCTCGGCCCTGGCCTCAAAGTCCTTCGATTTCACGCACTACTGGCAACTGGCGCTGGGCGGGCTGCTGGTGATACTGGGCTCGGGCCTGCTGGCATGGCCGGTGGCAAGAATGCTGAAGGTGGAAACCAAAACCTTTGTGCCACCGATGATGTTCAACAACTCGGGCAACATGGGCATCCCCATCATCCTGCTGGCATTTGGCGAACAGGCGCTGGGCGCGGCAATCATTCTGTTTCTGGTCGAGATGATCCTGCATTTTTCACTGGGGCCGTACATGCTGTCCCATCGCATGCGGCTATTGCAACTGATGAAAACGCCGGTGATGGTGGCGACGGTGCTGGGGGTCATAGTGAGTTTTTCGAACACTACACTGCCGCAGCCGCTTTATACCGCCATCAAGATGGTGGGTGATGCCGCGATTCCCATGCTGCTGTTTGCGCTGGGCGTGCGGCTTAACCAGGTGTCGTTCAAGGAATGGCACATCGGTGCCTGGAGCGGCATCATCTCGCCGGCAACCGGCATCATCATGGTGTTGCTGATCGCGCCCTTTCTACGGCTTGATCCGGTGCAGCAATCCATCCTGCTGGTGTTTGGCGCGCTGCCCCCGGCGGTGCTCAACTACCTGTTGGCGGAACAATAC
>JAHENE010000218.1 GCA_024643305.1 Thiobacillaceae bacterium
CCGGTGCGGCATTCGTGGCCCTGCCGCAAATCCCGCCGCGCAACGTCAACTGGTTCAAGGAAGGCAAGTGGGTGCATCTGGCCAAGGTCGCCTTCGAAAAATACTTCATGCGCAAGATGAAAAAAGGCAGCACCGAACCCCTTTACGAGAAATATGTGCTGGGGCTCATGGGCATCAAGAAGCTCAAATAAAAGCCATGCTCTATTCACTAACGGCGCCTGTTGGCGCCGTTTTGTTTTGACGGTTTCCGTTTTTGACGCAAATTGGCAATACCATGCTGAGCGTGGACAAAACCAGCCAATGAATGAAACGCCATAAATGACTGGCAACGGATTCTTTGAGAAATCCGAATTCAGTCAGGCTTGTTCATTGATGTGGTATCGGCCCTATCTATCGGGGTTTGTATGGCATTACCAATGTTAAAATGCAGCGCGAAACCACAATCCAGCAGCAAGCACATGCGCATTCACATCATTGATCCGGCTTTCGTTCAGTCTGTGGGGCACCACGTTGAATGGGACCTGCTAATCGCCAGGGAACTGGTCAAGCGCGGCCACGAAGTACAGCTTTTTTGCAACGCAAAAGCTTCAGCTGAGGCGATGCAAGCTTTTGCGAAATATGGCTCAGCTAATCCGCTGTTCCAGCACTTCCCGTACATCACGCCTGAAAGCCCGGTTCATGAGCTCTCGCTTTTTATCGATGTTGGCATGAACATTGAATTTCAGTTGCGCAAACTTCCTCCGGCAGACTTGTGGTTATGGCCAACCATGTACGCTCCCGACCTTTTGGGCTGTGCCATAGCAAATGCTGGCGTCCCGATTTCTGGGTTTTTGCATATGGAGCCTTCGGCGATACTTCCATACGGTGATGTATGGTGGGAATACGCTTTTAAGAAGGCCGACCTGGTGGGCTTGAAGTTGAATCTTGCTACGACAACCCGTGAACTAGGGGAAATTTATTCAGGCTTTTCCCCACGGCGTCCAATTAGGTGCACCCCGATTCTTCAGGATGGCTTGCTGGCAAACGCACCAAAAGATCAGATGAGGAAGGTTGGGATATTTGGCCAACAGCGCCGTGAAAAAGGTGCTGATCTCATCCCTGCGCTTATCACAATGCTGCTGGCAGAAGGATACGAAGTCGTTTTACAGGACAGCCAAGGTCGTCCGGAAATCAGTGCTTCACCCAATCTAACCACGCTGGGTTATGTCGATAATTTTGCGCAAGAAATTTCATTGTGCGACTTGATTCTTCTCCCCTACGACCCGGATGATTACCGCGTCAGACTTTCCGCGGTTGCAGCTGAAGCATTAGCCAGTGGGGTACCCGTTGCAGCCCCCGCGGGCACTTCTATTGAATCTCTGGTACGTGAAACAGGTGCAGGGACATTGTTTTCGGAGCATACGGCCGAGTCGATATTGGGGGCGGTGGCGGATGCCAAACAACACTTCACCGTCCTGGCGGAGGCCGCCTTCAAAACAAGCCAGGTATGGTCTTCAAAGCATGGCCCCAGCCATTTTGTCGACAGCCTTCTGGAAGGCAGGGCCAATTAACAAATGGTCTGTTCAAGTCGCATCACGTCGCTGTTTCAATAAAATGGGCGGGTGGGCATTAAGCCGCCAATAATCGATAGTCAGGAGCTTCATTTGTCAGAAACCGAATTCCCGCTCGATTTTCCTTTCAGCCGAATCCTGGCGGAACGTCTGGAGGGAGAGGGTATTCGGAACGCGCCATTTGTGGTCGCTGGCATGATGACCGCTGGGTATGTCGACAAAGCGAAGAGATTGATTGACTCCTGCATGAAATTTCGACTCCCGCATGTTTTTTATGAAGTGCCCACGGTGCATCGGTCCATCAGCCCAAAAGGGAGTGCAGATCTTCGGTTCACGAAGGCAAACTTTATTTATTTCCTGCTCGAAAAACTCAAACGGCCCGTACTTTATCTCGACTCGGATACTTATATTGCGCAATATCCGGATGACATTGAGAATATCGCGGCGTCGGGAGGCGAGTTTGCCATCTACAATTGGCTTGCCGACGAGCATACGGAGGCCTATTCCCCTGTCGAAATTAATGTTGGAACGGGAACATCGCCTGTCATTGCTGGAAATCGTTTTTTTGTCTTTTCGCACAGCATTGACAATTTTTCGAATGACCAGCTTTTTTGCAGTGGCGCTACGCAGTTTTATGCAAATACGGCAGGGGCAAGAAATTTATTGCGCGCATGGCACAAAGTGGTGGCGCGATTTGAAAAGGCTGCCGACGACGAATGCCTGGACTTTGCCTACAATAACTACCCGCCGAATGAAGCCAAGCCATTGGCGAAGTGGTTGGGGAAGAGTTATGCCAGATATGCTTTCTGGATACATGTCCGGCCAGTCATAAATCATCCGGATGCGCCGTATGACGGGGGTGGGTTTCTTTCCCTTGAGACCGTCGATGGAGAAAAACGCTGGTACCCGGAGCGCACGAAAAAGTTGAAGGAGGAATATGTTTTTCCTAAAGATTGTGTCATTGATGTTGAGCGAAAACGGTTATGCCGGGTTGAAGCCGGCCAGCTCGTGCCGTTTGCGAAATTCGACCGGAAACTGTGGGTGTGAAACTGTTAATGATGTTGGGAACTGTATTGCTGTTGAGTAAGGCCTGGACATGCTTCTGATGATCGACAACTACGATAGCTTCACCTACAACCTCGTGCAGTATTTCGGTGAACTGGGCGAAGACGTAAAAGTGGTACGCAACGACGAGATTGACCTCGCGGGGGTGTCTGCGCTCAAACCGGACCATATTGTGATCTCCCCTGGCCCCTGTACGCCCAACGAAGCAGGCATTTCCGTGCCGCTGATCAGGGAGTTCGCCGGCAAGGTGCCGCTGCTGGGGGTGTGTCTCGGTCACCAGAGCATCGGCCAGGCCTTTGGCGGCAGGATCGTGCATGCCAGGGAGCTCATGCACGGCAAGACTTCCATGATTCGCCACAAGGACGTCGGTGTGTTCAAGGGCCTGCCCAATCCCTTCCGCGCCACCCGCTACCATTCGCTGGTGATCGAGCGCGAGAGCCTGCCGGATTGCCTCGAAATCACTGCATGGACCGATGACGGCGAGATCATGGGCGTGCGCCACAAGAGCATGATTGTCGAAGGCGTGCAATTTCATCCCGAGTCCATTCTCACGGAACATGGACACGCCATGCTGGCCAATTTTTTGAAAGAGCGGATGTGATGCAGTACAAGGACATTCTTGCGCGCCTGCTCGATCGCCATGACTTGCCGCGCGAAGTCATGCTCTCTGCCATGTTTGCACTCATGGGTGGCGAATGGACGCCTGCACAGATCGCCGGCTTCCTGATTGCGCTGCGCATGAAGGGCGAAAGTGTCACGGAAATCGCTGCTGCGGCAGAAGTCATGCGCGAGTTGTCTGTCAAGGTGCCGCTGGCGGGTGTGGAGCATCTGGTCGATACCTGTGGCACGGGCGGCGATGGCGCGCACACCTTCAACATTTCCACCGCCGCCGCCTTTGTGGCAGCCGCTTGCGGCGCACATGTGGCCAAGCACGGCGGACGTTCGGTGTCGTCCACTTCCGGCAGCGCCGACGTGCTGGAGGCGCTCGGCGTCAACGTCAACCTGGCGCCGGAAAAAGTCGCCCAGGCCGTAAAGGAAATCGGCGTCGGCTTCATGTTCGCGCCTAACTATCACGCCGCCATGAAACATGCTGCACCCGTCAGAAAAGAGCTTGGCGTGCGTACCCTGTTCAACATGCTGGGGCCGTTGACC
>JAHENE010000025.1 GCA_024643305.1 Thiobacillaceae bacterium
CGAAAAGATCACCAAGATGGTTCCAGACTATATGGCCATGGGCAGCGATGGCATGGCAGAGATGGGCTCGATGGAAATGCCGCTGCCGGACAACACCCTGCCCATGATGACTGGCTTCGGACCGTTTGGCCCACTGGAAATGGGCGGCATGTTCAGCGTAATGAAAGTACATCCCGACGTGAAGCCGGGAGATTACAGCGATCCGGGCTGGTACAAGCACCCGGCAGGCACAGTTGCGCGCGAGTGGACCGGCGATGCGCCCGAAGTTGAACGTGCAGACGCACCAAAGGCGAACGGTACCGAAATGCATGTGCACAAGCCAACCGGGCATAGTGGGCATTGACGGACTCACATCATGGAAAACAAATCATGAACAAAATTCTCACAACAGCCACGTTGTTTTTGTTGGCACAGGTTTCGTTCAACGCGACAGCCAATGAGCCCAAGCCCGTGGTCGAGGTTTACAAGAGCGCAAGCTGCGGATGCTGCAACTCGTGGATACAGCACCTGGAAAATAACGGTTTCGAGGTCGAGGCTCACAACGTACCGGACGTGAGAGCCGCGCGCCAGGCCCTTGGCATGCCCCAGCAGTTAGGGGCCTGCCATACCGCCAGGGTAGGCAACTATTTGGTGGAAGGCCATGTGCCGGCTGCCGACATCCGCAAGCTGCTCAAGGAAAAACCGGATGCCCTCGGCATCACCGTACCCGGCATGCCGCCCGGCTCACCGGGGATGGAATCGCCGCACCCGGTCCACTACGACACGCTGCTGGTTGGCAAAGACGGCAAGGTAAAAGTTTTCTCTCGTCATTAATCTTTCAAAGGATCAAACAATGAAATCATTCAAGACCACTCTACTTGCTTTAACCGTGTTCGCCTTTGGAGCGACTGTAGCCCAGGCAGCAGATCAAATGGGTGAAGGACACGCCATGCCTCAGATGTCCGGCGATCATGCCATGCCACAGATGGCGCAGCCGATGGCCAATGCGCCGCTTTCCGAAGGGGAAATCCGCAAGGTGGACAAATCCGCCGGCAAGCTCACCATCAAGCATGGTCCCTTGGTGAATCTCGACATGATGCCGATGACTATGGTGTTCCGCGTGCAGGATCCGGCCATGCTGGACAAGGTAAAACGGGGAGACAAAATCCGTTTTCGCGCTGACAGCATCAAGGGTGTCCTGACCGTCACCCGGATTGAACCTGCCGCACCTTGAGCCTGCTATAAATCATGGCAATACCTGGGCGCGCGCAAATACAAAGCGCGCGCCTGAACCAGAAACTGGAGCGTAAAGCCTTGCCGTTCATTCTGAAAACATCAGAGGAAAATTCATGAAATCCCCAGCAAGCGAAGTGAAACGCAGCATGGCCTTGCTGCACGCTTCGCCGGATCAGGTGGAATCGGCCTCCGCAACGCTTCGTAGCCTCGAACCCATCAGCGAGGTGTGCTTCGAGGGCAATACCCGCCTGCGTATCCGCTACGATGCAACTTGTGTCGGTTTCGGCGATATCGAGCGTCTGCTCGGTGAAGCAGGCATCCAGCGCGCAGAGGGAGCTTGGTGGCGTTTCAAGTCGGCGTGGTATCGCTTCCTCGACAACAACGCCCGCTCAAATGCGATTTCGGGCGGCGGCGCATGCTGCAACCGTCCGCCTAAACGTCCCTAGACGGCCACCGGCGCCTTGATTGCTGGATGGGGGTCGTAACCCTCCAGCGTGAAGTCCTCGAATTTGAAGGCAAACAAATCCTTTACTTCCGGGTTGATTTTCATCTTCGGCAAGGCTCGCGGCTCGCGTGAAAGCTGTTCGTTGACCTGGTCGAAATGATTTGAATAGATATGTGCATCACCCAGCGTGTGCACAAAATCGCCAGGCTTTAGTCCAGACACCTGCGCCACCATCATGGTCAGCAGCGCATAGCTTGCGATGTTGAACGGCACGCCCAGGAATAAATCGGCGCTGCGCTGGTAGAGCTGACAGGATAGTTTCCCGTCGGCGACATAGAACTGGAAGAACGCATGGCAAGGCGCCAGCGCCATTTTGTCCAGGTCGGCCACGTTCCATGCCGATACGATGATGCGGCGCGAGTCCGGATTGTTCTTGAGGTCATCCAGCACACGCTGGATCTGGTCGATGTGACGTCCGTCCGGCGCTGGCCATGAGCGCCACTGGGAACCATAGACGGGACCCAGGTTGCCGTTCTCATCGGCCCACTCGTCCCAGATGGAAACGCCGTTTTCCTTCAAGTAGGCGATATTGGTTTCGCCCTTCAGGAACCACAGCAGTTCATGGATGATGGAACGCAAATGGCATTTTTTGGTAGTCACCAATGGAAAGCCATCCTCGAGATTGAAACGCATCTGGTAGCCGAAAACGGAAACGGTGCCAGTGCCGGTACGGTCGGATTTATTTACGCCGGTATCGCGCACGTGGCGCAGGAGGTCAAGGTAATTTTTCATTGGTCAGGTGCTGAAGGGGCTGCGGCTCTATTATCGCTTCTTTGCGGCAAACTGAGCAGCGCCCCGGCGAGAACATCGCCCGGTCCACTACCATACGTATCCCAGAAGGCGACTTCGAAATCCTGATTGTCCTGCAACTCAAGGACCAATTCGCGAAAACGCGCCGGGTCACGCTTTTTCAGTTTTGCCACCAGCAGCATGGCTTGCCGGTAAAAAATATGGATGTCCAGTCCGAAATTGCCTGCTTTGTGCCGCATGTCTGGCAAATCTCTTTTTTCCAGGTCAATGTGCTTGCCATTCCATGCGGCATTCAGCGCCTGCTCGTCCGTTGCAAATTCGGCGCCACCGCCGTCAGCCGTGAGCGAGGCCCAGCCTTCATGAAACCAGATCGGGATGTTGTAGTGGTAGTGACCGACACGCTGCCCCAGATGCAAATGCGCCAATTCATGCACAAGCAGCATCTCCAGCCGCCAGCTTTCTTTTCCGTCGAGATTGGGAGAGAGGATCAGCCGGTTATCCGGAATCACTGCAGCGGACAATTTTGGCGTGTAAACATAGTGGTTAAAACAGGTTTCTGAACCACAGACATAAATTCGCGGCGTTTCCAGGAAAGGCAGATAGTGCGCGGACTCGACCTTGGCAATGGCTTTATCGAGCACCTGTGACACACGGCGCCCATATGCCTCCGCACCCTCCTCCACCCAGACACGCGGGTCTTCCGCAAGCGGCGTAAACCCCTCCATCGGCTGCAAGGCACGCGGATCGCTTACCAGCGCCGCACAGCCGGAAAGCAAAAGTGTCATGAGCAGGAGGGACAACAATCTGTGCAGCATGTGCCTCACCCAAGCTCTGCCCATTTGCCTCCAACAAGTCCCTGGAGGGGTTGGTAATTTGACTTGTAAGCCATTTTGCGCGACTCAGCGATCCAATAGCCAAGATAGACATAAGGCAGGCCAAGCGTGCGGGCAAGTTCGATCTGCCACAGCACCGCATAAGTGCCTAATCCGCGCCTTTCCATCACCGGATCAAAAAAGGTATAGACGGCAGAGAGGCCATCATTAATACGGTCAACAACCGCCACCATTACCAGCTTGTCGCCATCGCGAAATTCCGCCAGCGAAGTGTTTACCTGGCTGGATAGCAGAAACTGGCTGTATTGCTCGCTGTCGTCCAGATCCATGCCGCCGCCTTTGTGACGCGCATGTTGATAGCGTCGGTAAAGCTCAAAATCCTCATCGCGAAACTCGAGTGGCCTGATACTTGCCTTCAAGGACTTGTTCAATGCTCGACAACGCTTTTGCGATCGACTGGGCTGGAAGGCATCTACCTTCACCCGCACCGGCACGCAGCGCTTGCAATTGTTGCAATGCGGCCTGTAGGTGTAGTGCCCGCTGCGGCGAAATCCCTCCTGGATCAGCCGGCTGTAGGCCCCAGGGCCGATGAGATGGGCTGGTGCGGCAACCTGCGAACGCGCTTCAAGGCCTTCAAGATAACTGCACGCATAGGGTGCGGTCAGGTAAAACTGGATGCGCAGAAAAGGCGGCTCAGAAGGATGCATCGTCAAATCGCCACGGTGAGGGAACCGGTTTCAATTTTATCAAGCGTTTCAGTTCCTGGATAAACACCTCACGCGGGATCGGCCTGGCCCCCATGGAAGCCAGATGTGCCGTCTCCATCTGGCAGTCGATCAGGCCAAAATCCCAGGCATCGAGCTGCCGGCATAAATGCGCCAGCGCCAGTTTGGAGGCATCCGTGCGTCTGGAGAACATCGATTCACCGTAGAACATGCGACCGATGGCGAGTCCATATAAACCGCCCGCCAGTTCACCGTCCATCCATGTTTCCACGGAGTGCGCATGGCCCATTTCATGCAGGCGAGAATAGGCATCGAGCATTGCCTGGCCGATCCATGTGCCTGACTGGCCTTCTCGCGGTACGGCACATGCCTGTATGACCTGCCTGAAACTGGTATCCACGCGGATTTCATATTCGCTTCGTTTTATGCACTGGCGCAATGAGCGCGAGACTTTCAGTTCGGCCGGCGCCAGCACCATGCGCGGGTCCGGACTCCACCACAACACCGGCTCGCCCGGATTGAACCAGGGAAAGATGCCGTGGCGATAAGCATCAAGTATGCGTTCCGGCGACAAATCCAGGCCGGCGCACAACAGGCCGTTCGGCTCACGCAGCGCCATCTCGACGGGGGGAAAGGGGTCTTCTGGTTTCAGCCAAGGAAGCATGTTGGACATTCTATCCGGCCACACCTGATAACATCAGGACTTTGCCATCCTGTTTAATTCATGGCCGGCCAGCGTACTGACTCCAACCAAGCGGAACAGCAAGCAGCGAGTTGCTTTCATTGCGGCCTCCCCGTTCTTTCGGGTGCGGAATACCCGATCAGCTATCGCCAGCATACCGAACATGCCTGCTGCCGCGGCTGCCAGGCGGTGGCGCAAACCATCATCGATTCCGGCCAGGAAGCCTATTACGAACACCGCACCGCCCTGCCCCCTACGCCGCAGGACGCGCAGGCCGAACTGGAGAAACTCGGTCTGTACGATTTGCCCGAAATCCAGCAAAGCTTCGTCCGCAGCGAGCCGGAAAATATCCGCGAAGCCGCGCTGATTCTGGAGAACATCGTCTGCGCCGCCTGCGTGTGGCTGAATGAGCGCCATATTTCTCAGCTGCCCGGCGTCATTTCGGTGGACATCAACTACGCCACCCGACGCGCGCGTGTGCGCTGGGACTCCACCCGCCTGAAGCTCTCCGACATCCTGCGCGCCATCCAGGACATCGGCTACGTCGCGCATCCCTTCGATGCAAGCAAGCAGGAAGAGGTTTTCCGCAAGGAGCGTAATAGCGCGATCAAGCGCCTGGCCATCTCGGGTTTGGGCACGATGCAGGTAATGATGTATGCCATCCCCACCTACACTGCCGACCCCGCAGAGATGACGCCTGACATCATGGCACTGTTGCGCTGGGCCAGCCTGATCCTGACCATTCCGGTGATTTTCTATTCCGCTTGGCCGTTCTTTCTGGGCGCATGGAGAGACCTCTCGCGCAGAATGCTGGGCATGGATGTGCCGGTGGCACTCGGCATTGGTTCCGCCTTCACAGCGAGCGTATGGAACACTTTGGCACAACAGGGCGACGTGTATTACGACTCAGTCAACATGTTCATCTTTTTGCTGCTGACCGGGCGCTTTCTCGAACTCAACGCCCGCCGCCGCAGCGCGCAGGCCGCAGAAGAACTGGTCAAACTGATTCCGGCAGTGGCAACCCGTCTGCCAGGCTGGCCGTCGCGCACGGAAGAAACCGTGCCCGCAGCCCAGTTGAAGCCGGGCGACCACGTGCTGGTCAAACCGGGTGAGGCAATTCCGGCAGATGGCATATTGCTTCAAGGCGACAGCAGCGTTGTGGAAGCCATGCTAACCGGCGAGCCCGAACCGCGTGGCAAGCACCCCGGCGACAGTCTGATCGGCGGCACCCTCAACCAGCAAAGCCCGCTTGTCATGCAAGTCACCCGGACTGGCGAGGAAACCAAACTTTCGGCCATCGTGCGTCTGCTGGATCGCGCACAAAGCGAGAAACCGCGCATCGGTCGCCTGGCCGATCGGGCTGCGTTCTGGTTTGTGGGCATTCTGCTGCTGCTGACAATCATCATCGCGGGCGTTTGGTACGTCATCGACCCGGACAAGGTGCTGTGGATCACGGTTTCCGTGCTGGTCATCACCTGCCCTTGTGCACTAGGATTGGCCACGCCCGCCGCGCTCACCGCCGCCACTGGAAGGCTGACCAAACTCGGCCTGCTCACCACGCGCGGCCATGCGCTGGAAACCCTGGCACAGGTTAGCGATATGGTGTTCGATAAAACAGGCACTCTGACACAGGGAAAACTGAGCCTGCTGGATATTGAGCCCGTAAACGGCCACAGCCGCGATGAAATCCTGCAAATTGCAGCGGCACTGGAATCTGCATCTGAGCACCCCATTGCCATCGCCATCAAGCACGCAGCAGGCAGTTCCGTTCAAAGCGCAGAGTCGCCGCTCAACTTTCCCGGCCAAGGGGTGGAAGCCAGCATCAATGGCCTGCGATATCGTTTGGGCAAACCCGCTTTTGCCGGCGCAACGCTTCCAACGGTTTCAACGCATACGACCGCCACGCGCCTTGCACTCAGCGGACCGGAGGGACTGCTGGGCTGGCTGATGCTCGGTGATGAAATTCGTACCGATGCTAGCCGTGCACTAATCATGCTCAAATTGCTCGGTATTCGTGTACATCTCTTATCTGGGGACAACCAGGCTTCAGCAACGGCCGTTGCCACGGCACTTGGCATCGATGCCATCCGCGCCGAGGCGCTACCGGATGACAAACTGGACTATGTAAAGACACTGCAAGAAAAAGGCTGTGTGGTTGCCATGGTAGGCGACGGCATCAACGACGCGCCCGTGCTTGCGCAGGCGCAGGTTTCCATCGCCATGGGTGAAGGTACGGACGTCGCCCAGGCAGCCGCCGACATGGTGATGCTGGGTGGACGACTGGCTACGCTGGCAGACGGTGTTGAACTCGCCCGCAAGACTCGCGCAGTCATCTATCAGAACTTGGCCTGGGCGCTGGGCTACAACCTGATCGCCATTCCGCTGGCTGCACTTGGCCACGTTACGCCATGGATCGCCGGTATCGGCATGTCCGCCAGTTCCCTGTTGGTCGTGCTCAATGCCCTGCGACTCACAGACTTCGAGAGCAGTGCTGCCCTTTCCGCCTCACGCCTCACGCCTCGCGCCTCACGCAACTAATATGGACATCCTCTTCCTCCTCATCCCCTTGGGTCTGGTACTGGTCGGCGTCGTGGCCTGGTTCTTCATCTGGTCGGTCAACCACCGACAGTTTGAAGATTTGGAAGGACCGGCCCATGAAATTCTGATGGACGACGACAAGCCCAAGCGTCCTTCCAATACGCAGGTGCAGAAATAAGACACGCTATCTTTTTGAAAAAATTGAACTATTATTTTTGCTAGAGTTTGAAAAGGCCATAAAGAGCCTAAATGTTTGCGCAAATAAGTAAATCAAGATACATTTATCTCCAATTAAACTCAAACAACGCATTGTTTCAACGGAAGGGAGTCCTTAATGGAAGCGACGACGTACAACTACAAGATCGTGCGGCAGTTCGCCATCATGACCGTGGTCTGGGGGATCGTGGGCATGCTGGTCGGCGTTCTCATCGCCACACAACTGATCTGGCCTGATCTAACCCATGGCATTTCATGGCTGAGTTATGGCCGGCTAAGGCCACTGCATACCAACGCGGTCATCTTCGGTTTCGGCGGCACCGCGATGTTTGCCACCATTTATTACGTCGTGCAGCGAACCTGTCACGTCCGATTGTTTGCCGAAAAACTGGCGACATTCACCTTCTGGGGCTGGCAGGCCATCATTGTCCTGGCTGCCTTGACCCTGGTGATGGGTTACACCACTTCCAAGGAATATGCAGAACTCGAATGGCCGATTGATATCCTGATCGCGGTAGTCTGGGTGGCTTTCGCGATTGTATTTTTCGGCACGCTGATCAAGCGCAAGACCCCGCACATCTACGTCGCCAACTGGTTTTTCGGCGGCTACATCCTAACCATTGCAATTCTGCACATCGTCAACAGCGCGGAAGTGCCGATTGCCTTCTTCGGCGGTTCCTGGATGAAATCGTACTCGGCTTATGCCGGCGTGCATGATGCCATGGTGCAGTGGTGGTACGGCCACAACGCCGTGGGCTTTTTCCTGACCACCGCCTTCCTGGGCATGATGTATTACTTCATACCCAAACAGGCTGGCCGCCCGATCTACTCCTACCGCCTGTCCATCGTCCACTTCTGGGCACTCAACTTCACCTACATGTGGGCAGGTCCGCACCACCTCCAATATTCAGCACTGCCCGACTGGGCACAGTCTCTTGGCATGGTGTTCTCTCTGGTCCTGCTGGCACCCTCCTGGGGCGGCATGATGAACGGCATCATGACCCTGTCCGGCGCTTGGCACAAACTACGCACCGATCCAATTCTGAAGTTTCTGGTCACCGCCCTGTCCTTCTACGGCATGTCGACCTTCGAGGGACCGATGATGTCGATCAAGACGGTTAACGCGCTGTCACATTACACGGAGTGGACCATCGGCCACGTGCATTCGGGTGCGTTGGGCTGGGTGGCGATGATTTCAATCGGCTCCATGTACTACCTGATTCCGCGCCTGTTCGGCCGCGATGAAATGTACTCGATGAAGCTGGTCACAACCCACTTCTGGGTTGCCACCATCGGCGTGGTGCTGTACATCGCGGCGATGTGGATTGCCGGCGTTGCACAAGGTTTGATGTGGCGCGCTTCCAACCCGGATGGCACGCTCACCTACGGCTTCGCCCAGGTATTGAATCAAATGTATCCCTTCTACACTGTTCGCTTGCTGGGCGGCTTGCTGTTCTTCAGCGGCATGCTGATCATGGCCTACAACGTGGTGAAGACCATCAGCGTGGGCAAGGCCGTCAATGACGCGCCCATTCCTGCACCGGCTCACGCTTAAAAGAGAAAGGAGAATAAAACATGGCTTTCTCACATCAGACCATCGAAAAAAATACCGGCTGGCTCATCATTCTCACTATCCTCATTGTGAGTGTGGGCGGTCTGGTCCAGATCGTGCCACTGTATTTCCAGCGGTATGTCACCCAGCCAGTTGAGGGACTCAAGCCCTACTCCGCGCTGGAACTCTCTGGCCGCGACATCTACATACGCGAAGGCTGCGTTGGCTGTCACTCGCAGATGGTGCGTCCGTTCCGGGCCGAAACCGAGCGCTACGGCCACTACTCCGTGGCAGGGGAATACGTGTACGACCGCCCCTTCCTGTGGGGCTCCAAGCGTACCGGCCCTGACCTCATCCGTATGGCCGGGCGCTATTCAGACGACTGGCATCGTGCCCATCTGATGAATCCTCGCGATGTGGTGCCCGAGTCCAACATGCCTGCCTACACCTGGCTTGCCGATAACAAGCTGGACTCTTCCGACATTCAGGCAAAGATGCACACACTCAAGGCGATGGGCCATCCGTACACTGATGATGAAATCGCGAATGCCCCCAAGGACCTGGAAGACAAGACGGAAATGGACGCCGTAATTGCCTACCTGCAAAGCCTTGGCCGTTCGATGAAGTGAGGATAAGCATGGACACGAGCAACCTCATTGGCAGCGTAGTGACGGTGGTGTTCTTCATCACCTTCATCGGCATCGTATGGTGGGCCTACGGCGGCAGCCGCAAGGAACGGTTTGAAGAAGATGCACGAATTCCTTTTGACGGAAACGATGACCTTCAGCCTGGCATGAACATCGGAGATAAAAAATGATGCAAGAATTCGATTCACCCTTTTGGAGTTGGTACATCATCATCCTGACCGTGGTCAGCCTGGTCGGCGTGGCGGTTTTCCTCTTTACGCAAAGAACCCGGCACCTCGCCCCAGGCGAAAGGCCCAGGAAATGGAACACAAATGGGATGGTGATCTGGTCGAACTGAACAACCCGCTGCCGAACTGGTGGGTGAAACTGTTCTGGATCACTCTGGTTTTCAGCGCTGTGTATCTAGTGCTCTACCCCGGTCTGGGCAGTTTCAAGGGCGTACTGGGCTGGACCTCATGGGGCCAGTACGACCAGGAAGTGTCGGATGCAAAGGCCAAGTATGATCCCGTGTTCGACAAGTTCATGGGACAGCCGGTTGAACAGCTTGCCGCCAGCGGCGAAGCGCACGACATGGGGCAGCGCCTGTTTCTGACCTACTGCGCACAATGCCACGGCTCCGACGCGCACGGCGCTCGTGGCTTCCCCAACCTGACCGACAAGGACTGGCTGTACGGCGGCGATGGCGAAACCATCCAGGCCAGCATCAGCAACGGACGTTCCGGGATGATGCCACCCATGGGCGCAGCGGTCGGCGGCGAGCAGGGTACAAAGGAAGTTGCCAACTATGTGCTGTCGCTTTCCGGCAGCCCGCATGATGCGCAGCTTGCTGCAACAGGCAAGGAAAAATTCGTCGCCTGTGCCGCGTGCCATGGTGAAGACGGAAAAGGCAACCAGATGATGGGCGCGCCCAACCTGACCGACAACACATGGCTCTATGGCGGCTCCGAAGCAACGATCATCGAAACCATCACCAAGGGTCGCAACGGCCACATGCCTGCGCAACTACAGGCACTGGGCGAAGCGAAAGTGCATATCCTGGCTGCCTATGTCTACGGTTTGGGTGGTGGCACACCCAAACAGGCTGAGCCGGAGGCAGCAGCCCCTGCCATGGAAGAAGCACCCGCCACGCCAATGGCGCAGTAAACAGTCTGCATCAATCCCGACCCGCTCCTTCCCGGGGCGGGTTTTGGGGTTTTTCGTATCGGCCCTTACAAACAGATACGAAAGCCTCCACAATTCTGCAAAACATGGAATCACCCAACAACACCACACACGAAGCCCGGGCTGAAATAGAAGAGGCCCTGTATGCGGTACGCCAGAAAATCCAGCCGCGCACGGTGCATGGCTGGTTTGCCAACTGGCGTGTGGCGCTGGTGCTGTTTACCCAAGGGCTTTATTACGGCCTGCCATGGCTCAAGTGGGATGGACACCAAGCCATTCTGTTTGATCTCGCTTCGCGGAAATTTTATATTTTCTGGATGACCCTGTGGCCGCAGGATTTCATCTGGCTGACCGGCCTGTTGGTCATTTCTGCTTTTTCGCTATTCTTGTTCACGGCGGTTGCCGGACGCCTGTGGTGCGGCTACGCCTGCCCACAAACGGTTTACACGGAATTGTTCATGTGGATCGAAGAGTGGGCCGAAGGAAATCATCTCGCCCGCAAAAAACTCGACAGTTCGCCGTGGAACGCAAACAAGATCCGCAAGCGTGGATTAAAACATGTGCTCTGGTTCCTGATTGCGTTCTGGACCGGCTTTACCTTTGTCGGTTACTTCACCCCCATCACCACTCTGGGCAAAGAACTGTTGACGTTCAGCACGGGCGGATGGGAAACCTTTTGGGTGTTCTTCTATGCCTTTTCCACCTGGGGCAATGCCGGCTTCATGCGCGAACAGGTATGCAAATACATGTGCCCGTATGCCCGCTTCCAGAGCGTGATGTTCGATCCGGACACACTGGTCATCAGTTACGATTTGGATCGTGGCGAGCCGCGCGGCGCGCGCGGCAAGAAAATCGACCACAAGGCCAAGGGATTGGGCGATTGTGTGGACTGTGGCATCTGCGTTCAGGTTTGTCCCACCGGCATAGACATCCGCCGGGGCCTGCAATATGAATGCATTGGCTGTGCCGCCTGCATCGATGGCTGCGACCAGGTCATGGAGAAGATGGGCTATCCCAAGGGGCTTATCCGCTACACCACTGAAAACGTACTAAAGCACAAGTACCAGGACACGAACATCCTGTCGCATGTGTTCCGGCCTCGCGTGTTTGTATATGGTGCCATCTTGCTGACCGTCATCAGCATCTTTCTGGTCACGCTCGTCAACCGCGTGCCCCTCAGGCTCGAGGTGATTCGCGACCGTGCCACACTTTCTCGAAGCACCGAAGACGGACGCCTGGAAAACCTTTACACACTGCAAATTCTCAACATGGAAAGCCGTACTCACCACTACAGAATCACTGCCAGCGGCGCGGACAACATCCAGGTTCTCGTGGATGACCGAAACCTGCAGGCCGGACCGCAGGAAACCATCCGCGCGCCCATTCGGCTGCAGGTAGACCCGGCCAGCCTCAAAGGGCCGTCGACACCCATCATGATCCGCGTACAGTCCGAGGAAAACCCCAAACTCGTGCGCGAAGCAAAATCCAGTTTTCTCAGGAGATGAGCATGAATTCCCAGGCACAAACTTCGAAACCCTGGTTCAGGGAACCCTGGCCATGGCTGCTGTCGATCATGCCGATCACGGCTGTCATTGCAGGCTTTCTTACCTTGTGGTTTGCCATCACATCAGACGATGGTCTCGTGGTCGATGACTATTACAAGGAAGGCAAGGCAATCAATCAGACAATTGAGCGTGACAAATTGGCACACACGCTTGGCATCAATGCGCAGTTGACTTCCCGTGGCCCAACTCTGCAATTGCAACTCGATGGCAAGCTGCAAACTCCACCTGGAAAGCTGACCCTGCAAATTCTGCATCCAACGCGCAGTGGTGACGACCACACCGTCATCCTGAGCTGGGATGGATCCGTCTATGCCGGAAAGCTTCCGCATCTGGCCGGTTCCCACTACAACGCCCAGCTCACGCCAGAATTCGGAGGCTGGCGCCTCACCGGCGAAATACTTCCGGGAAAGACCATCATCCTGGCACCTCATGCCTGACGGGAGAAGGCCACATGAAAGAAATCATGCTCAGCAGCACTGGGATCATGATCGCCGCTGCCACAATGGCTATTATCACCATAAAAATCTGGTTGTATCGATGGCTGAAACACAAGATTAACGGCGCACAGTAAACCGATGTTCAAACACATTACAAACTGGAGGAAGACACGATGTTGAAGCAGGCAATTTCGATACTCTGGCCGTCTTTTCTTATCGCCGGCATGGCGGACGTGTTGTTCTTTACCCTGTTTGACCCACTGCAATTCCTTTACCAGGAAGAAGCGGTATTCGACAGCCGTCTTGCAGCATATACGGTCGGTTTTTTCCTGTTCTGGCTGATGAGCATCGGTTCCTCGGCGCTCACCTGTTATTTCCAGCGCAGTGCGGATGACATCAACCACTGTCCGCTGATCCCCGCCGACAGGCCTGATGCCTGCCCCAAGAAAGAAGGTTGCACGGATTGCCAGTAAGCATTAAATAGCACAACAAAGAATTGAACTTCCTTTATCAAATACATGTCAGTAAATAAGTAGCGCCAGCCTACTTGAAGAAATGCTTGCAGGCAGCGCGCGTGCGCCGCAAAACAACAAGGGAGTTCGAATGAAGCCCATCAATAAAGCAACCGTGCGAGATGCATCAGGCTTTGCTCAGGATAATTTCACCCGTATTGAAAATCGCAGACGATTCCTGAAAGCGCTGGGCAGCATAAGCCTGGCGGGCGCCATTCCAGGAATGACACAAGCCGCCGGGAGAAGCGGCGCACCTGATGTGGAAATCGAACTGCGTGCCGCCCCTGACGCGGTAACCATCTTGCCTGGACAAACAACCAATGTCTGGCGATTCCATGCAAAGGTATTGAACGGGAATCCCCAAGCCGTCGAGCATCTTCCCGGTAGCTACTCAGGCCCCATCATCCGGGTCAGGCGCGGCCAACGGGTGCGGATACACTTCAAAAACGAGTTATCCCAACCCAGCATTGTGCACTGGCATGGCCTCATCATCCCCGAGGTCATGGATGGGCATCCCCGCTTTGCCGTGCCGCCGGGCGGACGCTACGAGTATGAATTCGAAGTTCGCAACCGCGCCGGTACCTACTGGTTCCACCCCCATCCGCACACCCTTACCGGGCCGCAGGTATATGCAGGCCTTGCCGGGCTGTTCATCGTGAGCGATGAAGAAGAAAGCGCACTCGGTCTGCCAAGCGGCGAACAGGATGTTGCACTAATTATCCAGGACCGCAGTTTTTCTGCTGACAACCAGTTGCGCTACCTCAACAGAGGCGGCGGCATGATGGGCATGATGGGCGGCATGATGGGCTTCACCGGCGATCACATTCTGGTCAACGGCCGCCCGGATTACGAACTCCCGGTTGAGCGGCGAG
>JAHENE010000219.1 GCA_024643305.1 Thiobacillaceae bacterium
CAGGGCGGACTCCACATCCTGAACAGTAAGGCCGTAGGCCACGAGGCGTTGCGCATCCAGCCACACCCGCATGGCATATTGCCGCTGCCCGCCAATAATGACAGAAGCCACGCCTGGCAAAGTTTTGAGTTGATCCGCAACAATGCGGTCGGCGTAATCACTGATTTCAAGCGGGCTTTGCCTATCGCTGGTCAACGCCAGCCAGATGATTGCCTGGGCATCGGCC
This sequence comes from Thiobacillaceae bacterium, assembly GCA_024643305.1. Lineage (GTDB taxonomy): Bacteria > Pseudomonadota > Gammaproteobacteria > Burkholderiales > Thiobacillaceae > UBA6918. Next base: position 227 of record JAHENE010000219.1, read on the forward strand.
TCGATCTTGGCCACCACCGAATCGTCCGAGGCCTCAGGCAGCTTTCCACGCACCCGCGCCACGCGGTCGCGCACGTCGTTGGCGGCCGCTTCCGGGTCACGCTCGCGCGCGAATTCCACGGTAATCTGGCTGACTTCCTCGCGACTGACGGATTTGATGCTGCGCACGCCCTCGATGCCGGACAGCGAGTCTTCCAACGGCTGTGTAATCTGGCTTTCAATAACTGAGGCTGACGCGCCCTGGTAAACGGTGCGCACCGACATGATCGGCTTGTCGATGTTGGGGTATTCGCGCACCGGCAGGCGGTCGAACGAAATCACGCCCAGCAGCACGATCATGAGGCTCATGACCGTGGCCAGCACGGGGCGATTGATGGAAAGCGAGGAGAGAACCATCTGCGGGATTTCTTCTTTAAGGGTGAGGACGGCCCATCAGGGCTTGGCGGCTGGCTTCTGTTGCTGCATTTTCTGCATCATCTGCATGACGGCCTCAACCGGCGCCACCGGCGCGCCCGGTTTGAGTTTCAGCAAACCATCCACCACGATGGTGTCGCCCGCGCTGAGACCAGACACAACTTCCACCTGACCTGGAGTACGACGACCCAATTCGACCGGCGTCAACATGGCATTTCCATCTACTACCTTATATACAAAGGTCTTGTTGCCCTTGGGCAAAATGGCCTGTTCAGGCACCACGATGGCATTGGGTCGGCTGCCGAGGTCGGCCGATACGCGCGCAAACATGCCGGGCTTGAGAAGATTCTTTGTATTGGGAATGCGCGCGCGCACCAGGGCGCCACGCGTGGCAAGATCGATAACAGGCTCCATGGCGTAGACCGTGCCGTTAAATCGCTGCCCGGGCAGCGCATCGACGGTGAGCGTAACCGGCTGACCGATCTTTACCAGCGGTAAATATATCTCCGTGACTCGCACATCCAGATTGAGCTGATTGATGGCGGCCAGTTCGACGATGTCGTCGCCTTTTTTTACATACGCCCCGGGGCTGACCTTGCGCAAACCCGCCAGCGCGGTGAACGGCGCCCGAATCACAGTGCGGTCCTGCGCCACGCGTACTTCCCGCACGCGCGCCCTGATGATATCGAGATTGGCACGCGCTTCATCCAGCGCTTGCTGGCTGATGAACCCCTTGCCCGCCAACTCCTCGCTGCGCCTGTAGCGGCTTTCCGCCAGCTTCAAATCGGCTTCAGCGGCGGCCAGCGCAGCGCGCTGCTCGGCGTCATCCAGCTTTACGACCGTTGCGCCCTTCTTCACCGCCTGCCCTTCCTTGAAGGAAAGGCTCACGATGCGGCCGTCGATTTCAGGACGCAAAACTACGCTTTCATGAGGGCTTAGGGTACCGGCAGCCGTAACGGTATCCGTCACGGTCGCGGTCTGCACCTGCATCATTTTGACCGGTATCGGCTGATTTGCGCCTGGCGCCTGAGCCCAAACCTGCCCCGCGAATAACAAGAAGAAGAGTATGGGTTTGCGCATGGCAGGAAACTTATTTCAGAAAAACCTTATCCTAGCAGGGAAGAACATTTCGTCGTAAGTTTTTGGACCCGGGATTGACCAAGGTAAAAGGAGACCCGCATGCGCATTATCAAACCCAGTGATATCCCAGCTTCAGAAATTACGCCACGTGAGATTTACCTCAATCGCCGCCAGTTCATGGCAGGCGTGGCAGCGCTAGCTATTGCCCCGGCAGTATCCGCATCTTCAGAACCTTCCCATGGTCAGAAGTTCATGGATATCAAGACCGGCCCTTACTCAACCAACGACAAACAGACACCCTTTGACTCCGTCACGACATACAACAATTTCTACGAATTCGGCACCGGCAAGGATGATCCGGCCAAGCGTGCGCACACCCTCAAGCCTCGACCATGGACAGTTTCAGTTGAAGGTGAGGTCAAACGTCCCAAGGTCTTCGACATCGATGATCTGATCAGGTTCGCGCCACTGGAGGAACGCATCTACCGCCTGCGCTGCGTGGAAGGATGGTCCATGGTCATTCCATGGGTCGGTTTCCCGCTGACGGAACTGATCAAGCAAGTCGAGCCTACAGGCAATGCCAAGTTTGTCGAATTCGTCTCCCTGCTTGACCCCAAACAAATGCCTTATCAGCGCAGCTCCGTTCTGGACTGGCCTTACATAGAGGGATTACGCATCGACGAGGCCAACAACCCGCTGACTTTGCTTGCCGTCGGTCTATATGGCGAAGTGTTGCCCAATCAGAACGGCGCTCCCATCCGGCTGATAACCCCCTGGAAATATGGCTTCAAGAGCGCAAAATCCATTGTCAAAATCCGTTTTGTCGAGAAGCCCCCAATTACCTCATGGATGCGGGCCGCACCCAACGAATATGGATTTTTCTCCAATGTAAATCCGGAAGTTGCTCACCCACGATGGAGTCAGTCTCGCGAGCGCCGGATCGGCGAATTCTTCAAACGTGACACGCTCATGTTCAATGGCTATGCCGAACAGGTTGCCAAGCTCTATCGCGGCATGGACTTGCAAAAGTATTTTTGAATGGGCTTGTTGATAGCTTTAACCAGCCGCCAGGTTTTCTGGATCAAGGTGATGCTGTGGCTGTTTTGCTTGTTCCCGTTTGGCAGACTGATTTTCTTGGCGCTGACCGACGGGTTGGGGGCCAATCCGATCGAGTTCATCACTCGCTCAACCGGAACCTGGACGCTTGTCGGTTTGCTGCTGACGCTTTCTGTCACGCCATTACGAAAACTCAGCAACCGAACCTGGCTGGTCAAATTCCGTAGGCTACTTGGGCTATTCGCCTTTTTTTATGCCTGTCTGCATTTCACAACCTATATCTGGCTGGACCAATTCTTTGATCTGTCCGGAATCATCAAGGATGTCCTCAAACGGCCTTTTATCACGGTCGGATTTACGGCCTTTATTCTTCTGATACCGCTGGCCGCTACATCCAATCAGCGCATGATGAAAAAGCTTGCCCGCAACTGGCAGCGTCTGCACCGGCTCGTTTACCTCATTGCCGTCCTGGGTGTCCTGCATTACTGGTGGCTGGTAAAGAAAGACATTACCCAGCCATTGATCTATGGCTGCGCACTCACCATCTTGTTGGCCACACGGTTACCGAGGTTCACTTTGCGATCTTCGCCAAAAGCCGGCAACGCCTAAGCTTTATTCAAAGCATCAGGAAATAAAAAGGGGGGCCATTGGCCCCCCTGTCTTGCCGAATCCGGCTTGACTTTTAGAGCCCAAAAGGCTTGATGACCGGCATGGGAGCCGGAGAAACAGGAGCAGCCGGTGCCGCTGCAGGAGCAGGGGCAGGTTTGGCTGCAGGCTTCTTGGGGGCCGCTTTTTTGGCTGCAGGCTTTTTAGCCGCGGGCTTTTTTGCTGCAGGCTTCTTGGCAGCGGCCTTCTTCGGTGCTGCTTTCTTGGCTGCAGGCTTTTTAGCCGCGGGCTTCTTAGCTGCAGGCTTCTTGGCAGCGGCCTTCTTCGGTGCTGCTTTCTTGGCAGCGGCCTTCTTCGGTGCTGCTT
>JAHENE010000220.1:0-3150 GCA_024643305.1 Thiobacillaceae bacterium
GTTTCATGCCACCGGAGATTTCCCCGGGGCGTTTGTCCAGCGAATGCGACATGTGCACCAATTCCAGGTTGTGGCGTGTCCATTCGTCCCGCTCATTACGGTTCTTTTTTTCGCCGAAGACCTTGTCTACTGCCAGGCGCACGTTGTCGTATACGGTCAGCCATGGCAGCAGCGAATGATTCTGGAAAACCACGGCACGGTCCGGTCCGGGAGCATTGACCTCGCGGTTTTCCAGAAACACAAAACCTTCACTCGCCTGAAGAAGACCGGCCACTACATTCAGCACGGTGGATTTGCCGCAACCGGAATGGCCGATGATGGAGATGAATTCGCCCTTGGCGACTTTAAGGTTGACTTCTTTCAGCGCGCAAAAACTGTTCTTCGGCGTCTTGAAAGTCATGCCCAGGTTTTCCAGTGTCAGGTAATTGTTCATGTTGCCCTCTTATTTATTGCGGTAATCGAAACGGCGCTGGATCAGGTTCATGACGCTTTCCAGAATGATGCCGACGATGCCGATCAGTACGATGGCCACGATGATGTGCGGGATGTTCAGGTTGTTCCATTCATCCCAAAGCCAGAAGCCGATACCGATACCGCCGGTGAGCATTTCGGCGGCGACAATCACCATCCACGCGATGTTAAGTGACAGGCGCATGCCGGTGATCACATGGGGCAGCGTGGCCGGCAGCAAAATCTTGCGGGTGATGTCGAACCGCCCCAGGCGCAACACCGCCGCAACGTTCATGTAATCCTGCGGGATGGCTTTTACCCCGGCGGCGGTATTGACGATCATCGGCCAGATGCTGGTGATGAAAATCACGAAAATCGCGGAAGGGTTGGCAGCCTGGAACAGCAGCAAGCCGATCGGCAGCCAGGCCAGCGGGCTGACCGGGCGCAGGATCTGGATCAAGGGTTCCCAGGCGCGCTGGATATTTTTGCTCATGCCCATCATGAACCCGACAGGTATGCCGACCAACGCGGCCAGAGCGAAGCCCGCCATGACCCTTCCCAGCGAATACATGATCTGCCAGCCTATCCCCATGTCGTTCGGGCCATTCTCATAAAACGGGTGGGACATCACGCCGAGCGCGGCATGCCAGGTATCCGGGATGCTGGGGATCTGAGGTCAGGAGCGGCAATACGATGGACTTGGCCATGTTTTCAGCAATATGTCGCCACTTGCCGGCAAGCGGTTTGTCGGAGGTGGTTGCAGGCTGTATATCAACCTGCCCGGTATTTTGTCCGGGCGTAAGCGCAACAAAATCCTGCTGCTTGTGCTCGTCCAGCTTGGCTACACTTGTGTTCATCTTTCAATCTCCCTTGCTCGCGTTCCGGACCAGACCCACAGGCCCGGATTTCGCGCGACATTCATTACGGATTCATTTTGGCCAGCGCGGCCAGCGGTACTTTCATGTCATGTACCTTGAAGCTTTTCAGGTAGGCCATCAGTTTGTCCGGGTCGAATTTCACGCCATCGAAGAACAGGTCCGGACCCATGGGGATGGGTTGGCTGGCCTTGTCGAGTGTCCAGCCACTCTTGTGCGTGCCTTCAGTTTTGCCGGCTACCGTCGGACATGCCACGCCCACTTCCAGTGCTGCCGCGCGATATAGGTCGGTGCGGTAAATCGAGGCGGCGGTTTTACGGATATCCAGCGGGTGTTCTATTTGCCCCCAGCGCAGCATCTGGGTGATGTACCAGGCTGCCTGCGATTCCCACGGGAAATTTGCGGCATAGCGGTGGAACACGTTGAAGTCCGGCATCGGTGTGGGCGCCTCGTCCTTCGAATATTTGAAGGTGCCGGTCATCGACATCTTCACCACGTCCTCGGGTGCATTGACATAGGATTTCTGCGCAATGATATTCACCACTTCCATGCGGTTCTCGGGCTTGTCCGCCCAAGCCGAAGCCTCGATCAGCGCTTTGATCGCGGCCTTATGGGTGTTGGGATATTTGTCCGCCCATTCCTGGTTGACGCCGAACACCTTCTCCAGCTTGTTGTTCCAGATTTCGTAGTTGGTGATGATGGTACGGCCGATGCCCATCTCCACGGCGCGTTCGTTCCATGGCTCGCCCACGCAATAGCCGACGATATTTTTCGCATTCAGGTTTGCGACCATTTGCGGCGGTGGGATCACGATCAGGCGCACATCCTGATCCGGGTTGATACCGGCGGATGCCATCCAATAGCGGATCTCGTAATTATGTGTGGATACCGGGAACACCATCGCAAAAGTCATCGGCGGTTTGCCCGCCTTTTTATCGGCGTCGATCACTTTTTTCAGTGCGACAGCGCTGGTCGGACGCTGTTTCATCGCATCAGGGTCGGCCTCTACCATACGCTCATAAAGTTCTTCCGATACGGTGATGCCATTGCCATTGAGATCCATTGCAAAGCCGGTGATGGTAGGTTTGGGCGTCGCACCCACGCCCAGTGTCGCAGCGATCGGCATGCCTGCCAGCATGTGCGCGCCATCCAGTTCGCCGATCGAGACCTTGTCGCGGATATTGGCCCAGGAAGCTTCCTTGGAAATCACCACATTCAGGCCGTGTTTCTTGAAGTAACCTTTCTCGGCAGCAACGACGATGGGTGCGCAATCGGTCAGGGGAATGATGCCGAACTTCAAGTCTGTCTTTTCCAGCCCCTCGCTGCCAGCAGCCCATGCAGCACTGCGTACGCCGGGCGGCAGCATCCCCATCATCGCGGCGCCGCCGATCATCATCGCGCTGTTCCTGAAAAAATCGCGCCGCGACAGTTGTTCTGGAAGAATGATCATGTTGTTTTTGCTTTGGTCCTGATTGCTCATGGCTACGTCTCCTGATTGGTGATCAACAAATAAAAAAAGCGCCCATCCCCGGGTTGTACCTTTGGGAATGGACGCCTTTGTCCTGTGAAGGTCTGGCCTTCGGTACAGGCCAGCACTGGCCTGCACTCAAACACATCTGACCCGCCGTTGGGTCATGCGACTTGCCATAACTTGCGGCTCGCACGCTTGCAATTTATGTACGCAAGCTGCGTGCCAACAGCTAACAATTCAAGCAGGTTGTTGATTATGAATAGTTAAGTTCACTTTGCATGAAGTGCTGTGCATGCACTTTCGGCACCAGACTGGTGCGCCTGATCAACCAAGCAGCTCCGATACGGTGATAAC
>JAHENE010000220.1:3160-3744 GCA_024643305.1 Thiobacillaceae bacterium
TCTTCATGCCCTTCTCCATGGCCATTTTTCTCAACGCCTGATAGGCTTCTTCCTCCGGCCATTGACGCTGCCGCATCAGAATGCCTTTGGCCTTTTCGATATTCTTGCGATCAGCCAAGGCCGATTCGGCCTGTGCCAATTCAAGTCGAACCGACTGGAATTTATTGAACTGGGCTATCGCGACATCCATGATGTGTTTGAGATTCGACTGTTCAAGGCTGCCTGCCACATAAGCGCTGACGCCCGCCTGAATAGCCTCCCTGACCTTGTTGCTGTCTTCGTCATGGGTGAACATGACGATGGGCCGAGGCTGGTCGCGGCTGATCGCGCACAAATGTTCCAGCGTATCGCGATCGGGAGATTCGGTGTCGAGAATGATCAAATCCGGCTTGAGCTCGTTGACCAACCCCGGCAGGTCGGCGCTGGATGCGACATGCGCCGCAATGCGGCAGCCCGTTTCCTGCAAAGCATGTTTGAGCAACGCCGCTCGCTCGAGGGTTTCGTCTACCAGCAATACTCGCAGGGGAGTTTCTTTTGAAGTTGGTTTCATGGACAAGAACCACCGCAAGCTGCATGCCAGCCAC
>JAHENE010000221.1 GCA_024643305.1 Thiobacillaceae bacterium
GAGCACAATGAACGCCAAGCCGCAGAAAAACTGATCGGCAAGATTGGCGCGGGCGAGGCGGTAGCCTATGTTACCGATGCGGGCACGCCGGCGATTTCCGATCCCGGCGCCTTGCTGGTGCGAGCCGTGCGCGATGCCGGCCTGGCAGTGATCCCGGTGCCGGGCGCGAGCGCGGTAACCGCCGCCTTGTCCGTTGCAGGGTTTAACCCAGGTCCGTGGATGTTTGCGGGGTTTCTCCCGCCTAAGAAGAATGCGCGCCAGGATGCGATCCGAGACCTGAAGCAGATGACCTGTCTGCTGGTTTTTTATGAGGCGCCGCATCGTATTCGTGAAACACTGGCTGACCTGGCCGCCGTACTTGGTGCTGAACGCCGTGTATGCGTCGCACGTGAACTTACCAAGCAGTTCGAGGAGTTCGCCTGCATGCCGCTTGGGGAGGCTGCGGCCTGGCTGGATGCCAACACCTACCGCGAAAAGGGCGAATTCGTGCTTATTGTTTCCGGCGCAGTCGAGGCCAATGCCGATGCTGCGGAAACACAACGCATTCTTGAGGTGTTGCTGAAGGAGTTGCCGCTCAATCAGGCGGCCAAACTGGCCGCCCAGATCACTGGAGAGAAGAAAAACCTGCTTTACGAAATGGCGCTTTCGCTCAAAAGCGAATAATCAGTTGGCTTCACGGACTTCGTCGAAAATGGCGACCAGATCTTTTTCCCAGCGGGTGAAGAATGTTTTCAGTTCCGGGTCGGGATAATACTCGGCAAGCAGTTCGGGGCGTGCTGTCGAGATCAGAGTCTTGTCAGCTTCCGCAAAAATTGCGATCGACAGCGGCAAATAGGGAATCAATTCCGGGTACTTCCTGCTCAGAAAGGCGACTTCTTCGGGCTTGCCGAAGAATACGACCCGGTATTTGTCAGTTTTGTAGCCTTTGCCCGTCAAGCCAATATCAACGCGTTGAACGCGAGACAGCTTGTAGCCATGTTGGGAAATCGAGTTTTGCAAAGTCGACATGGCTTCTTCGAAATTCTGTTCAGACCGGGCGATCAACAACTCATCAGCACCGGCCGTGGGCGAAATCAGCGCAAAAGCAGCCAATATCATTACGAAGTATAGGTTTTTCATAGCGAAGCTTCCTCCATGATGGCCTGATACATATTTGCTACTTGATCGCATATTTCATTTAGTTCCGAGTTGTTGAAAATGCGTGACAGACGTTTCGGGTTGGCAACCATCATTTTTACTTTGCCTTCTCGCTCTACCACAGTGATACGGCACGGCAGGAACAGGCCGACGCGTGGATCGGTGGCCAATGCCTGATTGAGCATCCCAAAATTGCAGAAGTACAAGATATGTTCGGTTGGCGTTTCTTTTCCTTCCGGCACCAGGCCGGTATCGAGCTTCTGTTCGCGAATGAACACGAAGTTGTTGCTGCTGATGGCGCGCTTAATGTTCTCGACAGTGGTGTTGAGATCATATGGTGAATCTATGCTCAATACCGCTTCACTGGTTTCAAGTATTTTGGCACTGCCGTTGAGTGGGTCGCTTTCAAAGCTGCGAATAAATGCCACGATATCGTTCAAGTCGTTGTCGCTTAGGCCGCGCTGTCCAAAAGCGACCATCGGCGTGCCTTCGCGGCCCTTGGCCAACGTCGTTTTGATCATCGCATCCTTGGCTGAAGCAAGAAAGCCAGGGTTGTGAAGGGCGGGCGGCATGATGGGGAAATCACGTGGGCGTGAGAACGTGACCCCGGTGCCGTGTCCGCCTTCACCGTTTTGGCCATGACAGCCCGCGCAATAATTTCCAAATAGTTTTCTGCCTGACTCCACGTCCCCCTTTATGGGTGTTGCGCTGAAGGTTGGAACTTTGCCTTTATACACGGAGCGGAGATGGCGGATGATGGCGTCGACTTCTTCATCTGTGAGCTTGGCGAAAGTCGGCATGATGCGCCCTGGGCGGCCTAGTCGAATTGTCTGGCGCAGGTAGTCGTCGTCGATGGTGGCGTGAAACGAAGGCAGGGAAAGCGGAATACCGATTCCGCCGTTACCGGATTCGCCATGACAAGCGGCGCAATTCTGCGCGTAGAGCTTGGCGCCATCGGCTGCCGCGAAAGCCGTGGAGCTTGCGATGCCAAGCAAGGCCCCCAGAAGGTAAAAAGATTTCAACATGCCCGGATTCCCGAAAACGGATAAGAATATAAACAAAGACTAATATACCTGATGCGCCCCAAGAGTCAAGCGGAAGGAGGTTTGGCTTTAGTTATACTAGTACGTGGAATCAATTACGACATAAGGTTGTCGTTTGCCTGGGCTTGTTTGGCGTGCCTGTGCCGTTTTCACCTGTATACATAAAACCGGACTAAGTATCTTGGATAGCCTGACCTTGACCCGACCAGATGACTGGCATTTGCATTTGCGTGATGGTGACGCGATGAGAAGTGTGCTGTCGGATACGGTTCGGCGTTTTGCACGTGCCATCGTCATGCCTAACCTCAAACCGCCGGTCACGACCGTGGCCAGCGCGCAAGCTTACCGTGAACGCATACTCGCGGCACTGTCCGCAGGCATGGATTTCGAGCCGCTGATGGCGCTCTATCTCACCGACAATACACCGGCTGCGGAAATTCGTTCAGCCAGGCAAAGCGGATTTGTACATGCCGTCAAATACTATCCGGCGGGCGCCACCACCAACTCCGATTCTGGAGTGACGGATTTGCACAAGGCTTATACGGCCATCGCCGCCATGGAAGAGCATGGTGTGCCCCTGCTGCTGCATGGCGAAGTGACTGATCCGGATGTGGATGTGTTTGATCGAGAAGCGGTGTTCATCGACCGCTATCTCACGCGGCTGCTGAAAGATTTCCCCAAACTTAAAATCGTGCTGGAGCACATCACCACCAAACAGGCTGCGGAATTTATCACCAGCGCCCCGGCCAATGTGGCGGCCACTATTACTGCGCACCATCTGCTCTATAACCGCAATGCCATGTTCAAAGGCGGTATTTGCCCGCACTTTTTTTGCCTGCCTGTGCTCAAGCGCGAAGTTCATCGAGAGGCCTTGGTGGCGGCAGTGACCTCCGGCAATTCAAAATTCTTTCTTGGCACAGATTCTGCGCCACACGCGAAAACCGCCAAGGAAACCAGCTGTGGTTGCGCCGGTATCTACTCGGCACATGCAGCGCTGGAACTTTATGCCGAGGTTTTCGAACAGGCCGGCGCACTCAACAGATTGGAGGCGTTTGCATCCTTCCATGGCCCTGATTTTTATGGGCTGCAACGTAATGGCGGCAAGATCACGTTGCTTAAGGAAAGCTGGGCTGTTCCTGAAAATCTTGCCATGGGCGATCAGCAACTGGTCCCCCTGCGTGCTGGGGAAACGATTGGCTGGAAAATTCAGTAGGCAAAAAATAACGGCAGGCTTACGCCTGCCGTAGCCCAAGGTATTGCACCTCGGGTGAATGCCGCGACAGGGGGGTCGCGGCGGGGAGGAAAAAATTCTCTATCGGATCAGGTTCGGGATCAAAGCCTTTGCGGAGGCTTTCGGGAACCGCGTCCGAACTGCTTACATCTTATTGGTAGGCGACATTTGAGAACTAAACAACCCTATAATGCGTGTGGGAGTTGGCCGGGCAGTCGCTGCGTATTTATACGGAGAGGAAAGTCCGGGCTCCATAGAGCAGGATGCCGGCTAACGGCCGGACGCCGTGAGGCGAGGAATAGGGCCACAGAGACGAGCCG
>JAHENE010000222.1 GCA_024643305.1 Thiobacillaceae bacterium
CGCTGGGTCGAAGAGGGGTGACGATGTTCGGCAAGGCGTGACGAAAGGATTGTTGTCCGCACTTCGGCAATGTCTGCCGCCAAGCGTCACATCCGGACTGGGCATTCTTTCGGAATCTGCGAGAAATCAGAGTATTAGCTGAATGGTATGAGAATTGCTTTTCATACATGGTTACTTCAACGTTCCAAGAGGAAATGCAAATGGCAATCAAGAAAACACTCGCACTTTTTTATCTGGCTGCGCTCGCCGTGCCGACCTATGCTGGAGGCGTTGACGGACAAGCCGTCCTGGGCGGCGCGATAGGGGGAGGGGCCGGAGCTGCGATCGGTTCAGCGGTAGGCGGTCGTGATGGCGCCATCATCGGCGGTGCAATCGGTGGTGCAACAGGCGCTGCGATCGCCACAAGCGGCAAATCCGAGCCAAAAACGTCGACCAAGCAGGTCATCGTCGAAAAGGAAGTGGTCAAGGAAGTGGTTTATGTTCCTGCCAAACACGATAACGGCCTGCATCGCGGTCACGGCAAGAACAAGCATGGCAAATATGATGACTGATTTCCTGTAATAACCCTGCCATGGTTATTCGAAACTGATGTTCAACAATAAAGCCGCTTCAAGCGGCTTTATTGTTGTTGGTTTTCCCCGGCAGACAGCAAGAATCTCAGCCCATTTCACAGCTTCCTGATCTATTCTGTTGGGCGGTATGTTCTGGAGGTATTCATTCGAGAAGGGAACGTTATGAAGTTGAAACCAGGTTTCTCCCCATGGATATTGCCGCTGATTTTTGTCATTGTGGCCATCGTGATGACTACATATGAAGGCGTTAAGGAGCTTTTGTTCGAGGGTTCCTTGACGCCATGGGAATCCCACACGATTACGATTGTGTTTACTGCGTTGTTGGCGACGATATCTGCATCATTGATGCGCTCATGGGTGCTCTCGATTCAGGTTAGGGAAAAAGAGCTGGAATTGAAATCGCAATCATTAAGGTCGTTCGAATTGATTCTTTCGGCCGTAAACCACATCGTCAACAACGTCCTGAATTATTTCCAAATCATCAAGTACGACATTGAAAACAAAGGCAGGATTGAGAAGGAAACGATTGATTTGTTGAACGAGAGCCTGAAAGAAGCAGACAGGCAAATGAAGTTGTTGAACAAGATTCAGAACCCCTCTGACCCTGAGAGTTATCGGGGGATCTACCCGGACGGGCGATAAGCAGGGTGATTGTAGTTGGCGGAGACGCGATGAAATGTGAAGCGCTTGTAATGCCCTGTACCCTTACTTGAGATTTCCCCGAGACGGTTGCATACGCAAGTTTGATGCCCGGGGGATTCAATGAAAAACTGGTTCTCGTTGTCAGGCCTACTCCGGGTTATTTCAATACAGACGCGAGAACAGTGTCTTCTTCATTGGCCAAGTTTGCCAACGTGGAGGCGACCTCACCGTTTGACAGTTGCGCCATCAGGCTGGTGTTGAAGCGCATGACGTAGATCTTGCCGTCCTTCCCTTCGAAAACGCTGTAACGGCAGGTGAGCGAAGGAGGCAGTTGGGCCCTTTGCTGAGCCATGAGAACAGCTTCGGCCAGGGCAGGGTGGCACATGCCGACGATCTTCATGGGTTTGGCATCAGCGTGGCCCGCTTTTTTCATCATTTCCTGGGCATCGAACACACCGGCGATTTTCCAGCCACGTGCTTGTGCTGATTTTTGAATTGTCTCAACCGTTTCATCAAAACCGAGTTTGCTCGGCTTTTCCAGCATCATGGCTTGCATGAGCTTGGACTGTGCTTGTTGCATTTGTTGCATCGAAGCCTGCACATCCTGCGGGCTGGCAGCATGTGCGGTGCTGAACGAAAAGGCAAAAGCGCAAAGCAGAAGGTAAAACGTTTTCATGCGAAATCCTGATATGTGTTTCAGTGGCTGGCGCAAGGGCCGCCCAAAAGCTTGTAATGCGTGCCGCAGTAGGGGCACACGGCTTCGCCAGTTTTCTCGATGGGGAGGAATACTCGCGGGTGTGCGTTCCAGGCCGTATGCTCTGGTAGTGGGCAATGCAGCGGTAGTTTGGAAGGGTCAACTTCAATAATGCGTTGTGTGTTGTCGCCGGACATTATTTTTCCTTAAACGTAAGTCAGCCAGCCTTCGTGCTTGGGCGAGCGGCCCTGCACGCAGTCGAAATACAGCGACTGAAGTTTTTCTGTGACCGGGCCTCGCGTGCCGTCGCCGATAGAGCGGTTATCCAGTTCGCGGATAGGGGTAACCTCGGCAGCAGTACCGGTGAAGAAGGCTTCGTCTGCAGAATAGACTTCGTCACGGGTGATGCGCTTTTCGATCACCTGATAGCCGAGTTCACTGGCCAGCTGCACGATGGTGTCGCGGGTGATTCCTTCCAGCGCGGAAGTTAGGTCGGGGGTGTAGATCTTGCCCTTGCGGATGATGAAGATGTTTTCGCCCGAACCTTCTGCCACAAAGCCGTCCACATCCAGCAGCAGGGCTTCATCGTAGCCGTCCTGCTCCGCCTCGCGGTGGGCGAGGATGGAATTCATATAGTTGCCGTTGGCCTTGGCCTTGCACATGGTGACATTGACATGGTGGCGCGAGAATGAGGACGTTTTCACGCGGATGCCTTTTTCCAGCGCCGCCTGGCCAAGGTAAGCACCCCAAGTCCAGGCCGCCACGATGACGTGGGTGGACAGGGTTTTGGCGGAAATGCCCATGGCTTCGGCACCGTAGAACGCCATCGGCCTGATGTAGGCGGACTCCAGCTTGTTTTCACGCACGGCCAGTAGGTGCGCCTCGTTGATCTCATCCTTGCTGTAAGGCATCTTCATGCCCAGGATGTGGGCCGACCGGAACAGCCGGTCGGTGTGGTCCTGCAGGCGGAAAATCGCCGTGCCCTTGGGGGTCTGATAGGCGCGCACCCCTTCAAACACGCCCATTCCGTAATGCAGGGTGTGGGTGAGCACATGGGTGGTGGCATCACGCCAGTTCACCAGCTTGCCGTCGTACCAAATGACGCCGTCGCGGTCGGCCATCGACATAAAAAGCTCCTTGGCAGCACAAAACGCATTTCACAGCGTTTGGGCGCGCATACTAAATTGAAAATAGGGATTAAAACTAGGCTCAATTGTACCAAAGGCGGGGGCAATCGCCCTGTTTCGATAGACCATGGCCTGAAGGATGGTCAGGCCCTGAAGTTTGCGGATAGGCACGGGATGACGAGCGTTATGGATAAAGAACAAACCACAGGCGAAGCAGTTTTTCGCGCCAAAGGCCTTACCAAGACCTATCGAATGGGCGAGGTTGAGGTAAAAGCCCTGCGCGGCATTGACCTTGAACTTTATGCGGGCGAACTGGTGGTGCTGCTCGGTCCCTCGGGCAGCGGCAAGTCCACTTTGCTCAACATACTGGGCGGGCTCGATGCGCCCACCAGCGGCGAGGTGTACTACCTTGACCACAAGCTGACCGGCGCCACAGAGTCAGACCTTACGCGCTTTCGCCGCGAGCACGTGGGCTTCGTGTTCCAGTTCTACAACCTGATCCCCAGCCTTACCGCGCGCGAAAACGTCGCGGCGGTTACCGAGATTTCAGAATCACCCATGCTTCCCGAGGATGCACTGCGCATTGTGGGGCTGGGCGAGCGGCTGGATCATTTTCCGGCGCAGTTGTCTGGCGGCGAGCAGCAGCGCGTGGCCATCGCCCGTGCCATCGCCAAAAACCCCGCGGTGCTGCTG
>JAHENE010000223.1 GCA_024643305.1 Thiobacillaceae bacterium
GACCCGGAGCGCTTCAAGAAAACCTACTTCCCCGAGGAATTGGGCGGAAAGATGTACTTGGCGGGCGACTCCACTCATCAGGATGCGGATGGTTATTTCTGGATCATGGGCCGCATTGATGACGTGCTGAACGTTTCCGGCCATCGTCTGGGTACCATGGAAATCGAATCGGCCCTGGTGTCCAATCCGCGCGTGGCAGAAGCGGCCGTCGTCGGCAAGCCGCACGAGGTCAAAGGCGAGGCCATTGTGGCTTTCGTGGTGTGCAAGGGCGCAAGGCCCGAGGGTGAGGAGGCCAAGAAACTGGTTGCCGAGTTGCGTGAGTGGGTAGGCAAGGAAATCGGCCCCATTGCCAAGCCGGACGATATCCGCTTCGGCGACAACCTGCCCAAAACCCGCTCGGGCAAGATCATGCGCCGCCTGCTAAGGGCAATCGCCAAGGGTGAGGAGATCACCCAGGATGTTTCGACGCTGGAAAATCCGGCCATCCTGGAGCAACTCAAGCAAACCGTTTAGCCCCAGCGCTTGATGGCCTCAGCCAGCGCCTTGCCGGTATCGACTAGGTGTGCCAGCGCGGGTGAGGCCGGGTTGGCCATCTCCTTGTCGGCGTGCGCCAGTGCCATTTGCTGGGGAATGACGAGCACCCGCAAGGCGCTGAGAATTTCGCGAACGTGCCTGAGTCCGCGCAATCCCCCCAGATGCCCTTCCGAGGCGGAAACCAGTGCCGCCAGCTTGCCTTGATAAGGCACGAGGCCGGATTCCTCGCCGTGCGGACGTGAAACCCAGTCCAGGGTATTTTTCAACAAGGGTGTAATCGAACTGTTGTACTCAGGGCAGGCAATCAGCAAACCATGATGCGATTTGAACAGGGCTTTCAGGCGTACCGAAGCTTCTGGCTGGCCGTGGCTGATTTCCAGATCAGCGTTGAATAACGGCATGGAGTAATCCCTGAGATCAATCAGCGTAACTTCAGCACCTGCATCGCGAGCCCCCCGCACCGCATGGTCAAGTGCCTGGCGGTTTAGAGAGCCATTACGGGTGCTGCCGGCAAATGCAATAATTTTGGGTGTCATGTTTTTCTCGGTAAATTCTATTTTTATAGATGGAACCAGAATAATTGGGGCTGTCATAGGTTTCATCAAGTATTTTGGATTAATTGAACCGGCTTTAAATATGCGTATCGATAAATGGCTGTGGGCCGCACGTTTTTATAAAACACGCTCGATCGCTGCCTTGGCGGTGGATAGCGGCAAGGTCAGCCTGAACGGAGACCGTTGCAAGCCAGCCAAGGAAATCCATGTTGGAAATGAATTGCGCATCCGCGCCGGAGAGGTTGAGTGGCAGGTGCGGGTATGCGAGCTCTCGGACAAACGCGGGCCGGCCAGTGTGGCGCAAAAGCTGTATGAAGAGACGACAGAAAGCCGTATCCGGCGCGAAGAGCAGGCGGCTTTGAGGAAACTGGCCAGTGAACCCGCGCGCGAGATCAAGGGGCGCCCAAGCAAGCGCGATCGCAGGGTTCTGGGCCGTTGGCAGGGAAGCGAATAAATAATGCTGCAAAGGCAAGCGAGAACCGATTTTGGGCTGCAAAGGCAATAAAATGAGTATGTATGCCTAAGTTCAAGATTTCATCCCTCCTGCACCGCCGCTGGGTGTGGGCGCTGGCCGGTTTTTTTGTTGCTGTGCCGGTATTGTTGCTGGCCCTGTTTTACTGGTGGTTGTTGCCGAATCTGCCGCAGTACAAGGACCAGGTAGCGAACCTGCTGTCTTCGGCAACCGGTTACACCATCACGCTAGACAAACTGGACGGCGAATGGGGTGGCGCGCGTCCTCGCCTGACCCTTGAAGGCGTGCGCGTTTCAGAAGGCGGGCGTCCATTGTTGTATTTCTCCAGGATGGAGGGCCGCTTCGGCTGGCGCACGCTGATCGCGCTTGAGCCCAGATTCCATGAACTCAGCATCGATGCGCCAGCCCTGACCGTGCGCCGCGGGCTTGATGGCGTGTTTCAGATTGGCGGGCTCAGGATTGATCCAAACAGTCCGGATACTTCCTTTAGCGATTGGCTGCTTAAGCAATATTCTGTACACATGCAGGGAATTACGGTTGCCTGGATGGACGAAAAACTCGGCAGCCAGCCGCTGGTTTTGCGCAACGTAAGTTTCCAGATGCAAAACCTCTTCAACCGCCATACCTTTAAGCTTGCCCTCACTCCGCCGGCCCACTTGGCGAAACCCTTAAGCATGAATGGCGTGCTGTATGGGCACACGCTGGCCAAACAGAAGGACTGGCGCGGCCATATCAACCTGAATGTTCCGGCAATGGAGATTGCGGCCTTGCGCCCCTGGCTGCCGCAGGATTATCAGCAGTTGCGCGGCCATGGCAGCATCACGGCCTACATCGAACTCGACCAAGGCGGCCTGTCGGCCAGCGACTTCAAAGTCAATATGGCTGGCCTGCACCTTGAAGCGCCTCAACTGACGTCACCCATCGACATGGAACGTCTGGAAGGCATGATCGGATGGAAACTCGATAAAGATGCGCAGGGAAAAGCTGCAAAGATGGTTTACGTTCGTGGTCTTACCCTCAAGAACATGAAGGGAAACTCAACAGAACCGTTCGATCTGTCCTATCGCTGGGGCGAAGACGGGCAGAGAATTTCTGCCGCGAATCTTCCTTTGGGTGAGCTTGCCAGGCTTGTTGCCCCATTGCCGCTGGAGGAAAGCAGGAAAACCCAGCTTGCCATGCTTGACCCTCAGGGTTTAATCGACAGCCTGGATTTGAGTTGGGCTGGTGAGCTGGCGTCGCCGGAAAGAATCAGCCTGGACGCGCGTTTCACTGGGCTGGGATGGACAGCGGAGGGGGAACGTCCGGGCGCCGCCAATTTGACGGGCATGATCGCGGGCAATGAAGAAAAAGGCGTTTATGCTCTGGCCAGCAAGCAGGCAGGTTTTGACCTGCCGGCCCTGTTTGCCGAGCCGCAGTTCCGTTTTGACATATTGAATTTCCGGGGCGGCTGGAAGCGTCAGGCCAAGGGGCGCTACAACCTTGAGATCGCTGATGCCGCGCTTTCAAATGAAGACGTGTCGGCAAGCCTGTATGGCAGTTATCAGTTTGGCAGCAATGGTCCTGGCGTGGCCGACCTGACTGGCAGGGTCGAGCGAGGCAAGGCACCAAGAACTGAACGCTATCTGCCGTTTGCAGTGAGTGAGGTCACCCGCGCCTGGTTGAGAACAGCGATATTGCAGGGTGAGGTAAAAGAGGGTTCGTTCAAGTTGCAAGGGGATCTGTCCAGGTTTCCATTCAAGAACGCGGAAGATGGCATCTTCAGAGTGTCTGGAAAAGTAGTGAAGGGGCAATTGCTTTACGCTGACGAATACCCACGGATTGACGACATCGAAGCAGACGTGCTTTTCGATGGAATACGCATGGAGATACACGCTGACAAGGCGCGTGTCTTCGGCGCCCAGTTGCGCAAGGTCAAAGCGGTCATTCCCGATCTTGATACGAACAATGAATTGCTGGAAGTGGGCGGCGAAGCCCAGGGACCGGCTCAGGAATTCATCCGCTTCGTAAATTTCAGTCCGGTTACTGATCGCATTGACGGTTTGACCGAAGAGATGACTGCCAATGGTGACCTGCACCTGCAACTGAGCATCAAAATCCCGCTCAGGCATAGTGAGCAGACGACGGTGGCAGGGCGCCTGTTTTTTGACAGGAATGACGTGTTCCCGG
>JAHENE010000224.1:0-2446 GCA_024643305.1 Thiobacillaceae bacterium
TGATTTCTGTGCTTTCTCGCTGGCTGCCCGGCTCGGCCATCGAGATGCCGCCGCCTATGGACACCCGAAAACTGATGAATCGGGAGATGGCACAGATATTTCTGGAAACAACGGAAGCTTCTTTGGAAAACCTGCAGTCGGCATGGGACAACCGTGACACTGCACTGGGCAAGCGCGAGGCACACGCTCTACGCGGAGCAGCCGCATCGGTGTCCGCAGACATTCTGTTTCAGACTGCCCGCCAGTTGGAAAATGCTTTTGCAGACTCTGACTGGTCAGAAGCCGAAGCCTTGATAGACGATCTTCAGGCCGAATACCTGAGGCTGCGCAACTTTCTGTCAGGCCAGCAAATCGAGAGTACTGAAAATGCGTCTAATTGACGTAAACTTGACCAGTACCTAGCATAAACAAAAGCACCTGGAGAATCAGTCATGAAAACCACAGCCGTCCTCTTAAGTCTGCTTGTTTCCGCCACTGCCCTGGCAGTTGAACAAGCGCCCAACCCTCCGCCTGCCAGCCAGCCGGCAGCCGCACAGACCGCCCCTGCGCAAGCCGCGCCTGCGCAGGTAGTTCAACCTGTCATCGTTCCCAGAAATCCCTATCTTCCGCAAGGCGGCGGATGGTTTGCGCCAATGCAAACTCCTTATGGGCCGGTCATGGTGCAGCAGAACATGATGCCTGCCTACGGTAATTATCAGATGAACCGCATCATTCCATCTGAAGAGAAAAGACGCTACATGCAAATGGCCATGCCGATGATGGCCAACATGATGCAGCTTGATGCCCGCGAAGCGATGAACTACATGGTCGTCAAGTACAAGGCCAAACCCGGACTTAGCTTTGATGACGTGGTGGAGTCGCTGAAACTGCGCGCAAACCAGCTCAATTTCAAGAATGTGGGCGAAAACCTGATGTGGAAGGACTTCCGTGCCGTACTTGGCGATAGCGAAGCGCCCCGGGTCGAGGTTTTCAGCTTCTGCGATATCGCTGTCGGTCGCGAGCTCCTGAAAATCATTCCGGAGTCGGTCGTGTTCCTGCCGTGCCGGATTGCCGTCATGGAAGATGCCCAGAAAAACATCTGGGTGCTGACGCTGGACTGGGATGTGACCTGGCTTGATTACGCAAACAAGTCCATGGGCATTACCCCCGAACTCAGAAAAGGCGCCCTGGATATCCGCGAAAAGATGGACAACATGATGCACGCTGCGGCAAACGGGGATATCTGACTCGTTTGAACCAGAACGGGGTCGGAAGACCCCGTTTTTTTTGGTGTATTCTGAAAGTGTCAGACTGACGGTATTTCACAGAATGAAACAAGCCACAGCCATCTTGATTTTTTTCCTTGCTGGATGCAGTTCTCTTCTGCCTGAAGGCGATGTCAAGGTCGAAGGCCCCTGGCATAGTTTCGAAGAGGCTCAGCAGGCTTTCGACAAGATTGTTCCCTATTCCACGACAATCGAAGATCTCAAGGGAATGAAGCTTGATCCGCGTACGCAACCGAACATCACCATTCTGAATTACTCTGATGTGTTGCGCCGGTTCGTGCCCAATGCCTCAATCAATGTCGACCACCTGGATGCGGGGGTATGGGAATGCATCAGCGCAAAAACGGCCTGCCAGGGATTCGAGATTAATCAAAAGTCCATCAAGCGGGACCGCACCGGGAACTTCCTCGCTGATTTCCTCAACTTCAAACGCGAAGTCGATGTCACTGGCTGGAGTTTCAACGGTGTTTTGCTCATCAAGGACAACATTGTCGTCTACAAGCTGGTTAGCGGACAGCCGCTGATCCGGGAACAGGAAAAGGTCAAGAACCCGCTCGGACCGCTGCAGGATGCGGGCGGTGCGGCGGTGCGCAACGGCCTCTAGCGATATCCCATTTACAGCTTCAACGTTCGGAAAAATCTCCGAGAATAACCTTCAGGTCTCGCTTCCAGCTTTCTATGAGTAGAGCGGTGTCTGGATCCGGAAAGATCGCCTTCCAGGTTTCCAGATCGTCGCTGTTCACCACGATCACACCGTTTTCGGAAATCAGGGTCAACCTGATTGGAAGCATGCTCAGCAATCTGGGATTGACTTTCATGGCCTGGGCCATGGCGGATGATTTGCCAATGAAAAGGATGCGAACGCCGGGATCAGGATAGCCGCGTTTTACCAGAGCTTTGTCAATCGGCTGCACCTTGACCAGTTCGTAGCCACTGTTTTGTGCTGCGGCCGTCAAGCCGTCTATGGCATCCTGCAGGTCGGTTGCCCTGGTTGCAGTTAGCGGGGCAGCCTGCGCAGCAATGCTCCAGAAAAGCACCAAAATCGTACAAGCAAGCTTCATCATAGTGCTGCCTCCTTCATGATTGTCAGGTAATCACTTTTCATCTTTACGCAGTATTCGTGCAGACGATAATTTCCCAGGCGGCTCGAAACCCACGCGGGATTGACTGCAATCAGTTCC
>JAHENE010000224.1:2456-3714 GCA_024643305.1 Thiobacillaceae bacterium
GGTTTCGATCAGGGTAATCCTGCAAGGCAGAAATTCGGCGGTGCGCGTATCCAGGGCCAGGGCTCGGCTCATCAGTTCGAAGTTGCAAAAGTAGATGATGCGGACGGATCTTGCCTCCCAGTCCGGCGGGACCAGGCGGTTGTCGATGGCCTGCTGGCGCACGAAGGTGAAGTTGTTGCTGTTTATGGCCTGAATGAGTGATTCTGCCGCTTGCTCGACATTTCTGCCCTTGACCAGAACATTGAGCAAGGGCTCCTCTTCCTGTGCCGCCACCGGCATTGTGGCAAACAGACAGACCCATAGGATCAATGTCACAGCCCAGCGATCATGTTTGGACATACCCGGCCCTCTCTGGCGTTAAGCCTGTTCCAATAAAAGCAATAAACGTTCCAGATATTAGTATCAATTGATTTAATGATACGTTGGCTGTATGTCATTCCCATGAAGGTCCGAAATGGAATACATGTCATGAAAAATAAGCGCAAAAAAAAGGGCCTTTCGGCCCCGTTTTTTCTGATGCAACTGTCCATCAGGCTGCTTCAGCCAACCCTGCCTTTGCAAACACAATCCTGCCATCGCGCGCATCAACCTTGATGACGTCCTTGGCGGCAAAATGCCCGGAGAGGATCTCCTTCGCCAGCGGATTTTCGATTTCGCTCTGGATAGCCCGCTTCAGGGGGCGCGCCCCGAACACCGGATCGAATCCGGCTTTGGCGATTTCCTCCAGGGCGGCATCGCTTACAACCAGATTCATCTCCATGCGCGCTACGCGCTGCTCAAGGTACTTGAGCTGGATGCGGGCAATGGAGGCAATATTCGCTTCATCCAAAGCATGGAACACAACGACTTCGTCGATGCGGTTGATGAATTCGGGACGGAAGTAGTTTTTCACCTCGGCCATCACCGCAAGTTTGACTACCTGGTAATCGTCGCCTGACATCTCCTGGATCATCTGGCTGCCCAGGTTGGAGGTCATGACAATGACGGTGTTCTTGAAATCCACGGTACGTCCCTGGCCGTCGGTCATGCGGCCGTCGTCCAGTGCCTGCAACAGCACATTGAATACGTCCGGGTGAGCCTTTTCCACTTCGTCCAGCAGAATGACCGAGTAGGGTTTGCGGCGCACGGCTTCGGTCAGGTAGCCGCCCTCTTCGTAGCCGACGTATCCCGGCGGCGCGCCGATCAGCCGCGCAACCGAATGCTTCTCCATGAATTCGCTCATGTCGATGCGGATGAGGTGGTCCTCGGAATCGAACAG
>JAHENE010000225.1 GCA_024643305.1 Thiobacillaceae bacterium
GCGCACCTCGGAATAATCGCGCACACGGCGCAATAATCTGTTGGCGATGCGGGGTGTGCCGCGCGAACGCTTGGCAATTTCGAGTGCGCCCTCGTTTTCCAGGCGCATGCTGAGCAGGCCGGCTGAACGTGCGACGATCTGCGACAACTCGGCCGGGGAATAGAACTCGAGCCGGGCCACGATGCCGAATCTGTCGCGCAAGGGATTGGTAAGCATGCCCGCGCGCGTGGTGGCGCCCACCAGGGTGAACGGCGGCAGGTCGAGCTTGACCGAGCGTGCGGCCGGGCCCTCGCCGATCATGATGTCGATCTGGAAATCCTCCAGCGCCGGGTAAAGCACTTCCTCGACCACCGCCGACAGCCGATGAATTTCATCAATGAACAACACATCGTTGGGTTCGAGATTGGTCAGCAGCGCAGCCAGATCACCCGCACGCTCCAGCACCGGGCCGGAAGTCTGGCGCAAACCCACCCCCATTTCGCGGGCGATGATGTGTGCCAGTGTGGTCTTGCCCAACCCGGGCGGGCCGAACAGCAGCACGTGATCCAATGCCTCGGTACGTTTCCTTGCTGCCTCGATAAAGATCGACAGCTGGCCGCGTGCCTTTTCCTGGCCAATGTATTCGGAGAGTTCGCGCGGCCTTAGCGCACGCTCGATCTGCTCTTCCTGCGGACTGGAGGAATCCGGTGCGATGAGGCGGTCGGTTTCGATCATGGTCTTATGTTAACTCAGCCTTTGGACAACAGTTTGAGGGCCTGGCGAATTGCTTCCGACACCGGCAAATCGGCTGGCACTTGCTTGAGAACGAGGTCGGCTTCCTTGTCGTTGTAGCCCAGGGCCAGCAATGCCTGCCGAACGTCATCCGACACACGTCCAGCAGCGCTTGGCAGAGCACTCACGCCGATGAAGTCGAGTTTGCCTTTCAATTCCAGCAACAGGCGCTCGGCAGTTTTCTTGCCGATACCCGGCGTCTTTACCAGCCGGCCTGTTTCCTGGGCGGCGACGGCGGAAGCGATATCTTCAACTGAAAGGCCGGACAATACCGCCAGCGCAGTCTTGGCGCCGATACCGGAGACCTTAATCAGCTCCCGGAACACACGGCGTTCGGTTTCGCTGCCAAATCCAAACAAAAGATGCGCATCTTCACGAATGGCCAGATGGGTATGCAATGAAACTTTCTCACCCACCGCAGGCAAGTTGTAAAACGTGGCCATGGAAACATCGATCTCGTAACCGACGCCATTCACATCCACCACAATCTGGGGTGGATGCTTTTCAATAAGCGTCCCGGTAATGCGTCCTATCAATTCCGTACTCCCAATACCAATATCACTGCCAGAACAACTGCATGCATGTGAGCGGATAGCAGCGTAGCCTTGATGGCTGGCGCCAGTTCGGATGAGCGTCTGCAATCTTTCAACAAGCGTTTCGCAGCCACAACAGAGGGTAGCATGCCAGCAAGGCTCAACCATGCCCACGCAGGCAAGACGTGCGCGATAACAGCTGCCCCCAGGGCAGCCGCAGCAGCCAGTGCAATCAATACATACATCACGGCAGCCTGTTCCGGGACCAGCCGCACAACCCAATGACGCTTGCCGGCAAGCGCATCTGCTTCACGATCCGGAAACTGGTTGATGAACAGGATGTTGGTGGTGAGCAGCGCATAGGGCAACCCCGTCAGCCAGGGAAGCGTGATGTAAGCTCCACGCTGGACAAAATCCGCCCCCACAACAATCAAAACAAAACCCGTCGCAACGCACACTTCACCCAGGCCACGGCTATTCAGTTTTAGCGGTACAGCAGAATACGCCCAACCGATGAGCAATCCTGCGAAGCCGATCCACAACAGCCCCATGCCGCTCTTTGCAATCAGCCACAGTCCGCCAACGATCACCAGAGCAAACAGCATCAGGCCAAAAGAAAGTGTCTGCGAAGGTGTCATCAAACCATTCTGGATAAAACGAGAACCGCCCGTATAAGGAAAGATCCGTCCGGTATTTGCAGCGTCCGTACCATTGAGATGGTCGTAATAATCATTCAGCACGTTGACGCCTGCATGCGTCAACAGCGCCAGCAGCAAAGTCGCTGCAGCCAACCCTGCATTCAAGGCAACACCGCTGCTCCATGCGGTTGCAAGCCCCAGCAGGCAGCCAACCAGCGTAATGGTCAGGAAAGCCGGGCGCGTTGCAAGCACGTAACGCAACAGCGGATTGCGCAAGCCTTCCGGGGAGGGCTCCAGCGGCAAAGAAAACGCTGTATTCATACCAGGCGCCCACCCCGCACCCGGTAACCGGCCGTCGACATCCCGCCAAGCTGGCCGGCATGCGCGTGACATATTGCACAGGCCAATGCATCCGCCGCATCTGCCTGTGGCACGCCGGGCAAATTCAGCAGACGCTTGACCATTTCCTGCACCTGCTCCTTGGCGGCCTTGCCATGGCCGGCCACCGCCTGCTTGATCTGCAGCGCGGTGTATTCGCTGACGGGGAGCTTCTGGTTCACCGCTGCGGAAATCGCCGCGCCGCGCGCCTGTCCCAGCAGCAAGGTAGATTGCGGATTGACGTTGACGAAAACGATTTCCACCGCGCAGACATCAGGGCGATGCGCCTCGATGAGCTCGGTCAGCCCGGAAAAAAGCACGCCCAGCCTTTCCGGCAGTTCGCCTTCGCCGCTTTTGATAACGCCGCTGGTGAGGTAAGACAGTTTCTGCCCCGACTTCTCGATCAACCCAAAGCCGGTGAGTCTCAATCCTGGATCAATGCCGAGGATGCGCAATGGCGTCGTTAGTCCGGCAAGACCGCGTTGGTATAAACCTCTTGCACGTCGTCCAGCGACTCCAGGGCATCGAGGATTTTCTGCATCTTCACGGCATCATCGCCGGCAAGCTCGGTTTCGGACTCCGGCTTCATGGTGATCTCGGCCAGCGCGGGTTTGAAGCCGGCTTTTTCCAGCGCTTCCTTCACCGTTTCGAATTCCTTTGGATCCGGCGAGGTAACGACTTCGATGGAGCCGTCTTCATTGCTGATTACATCTTCTGCGCCCGCTTCGAGCGCGGCTTCCATCACGGCATCCTCGGAAGCGCCGGGTTCAAGAATGATCTGGCCGCAATGCTTGAACTGGAATACCACGCAGCCGTCGGTGCCCATATTGCCGCCGTGCTTGGAGAATGCATGGCGCACATCCGCCACGGTGCGGGTCTTGTTGTCGGTCAGGCAGTCAACCATCACCGCCACGCCGCCGATGCCGTAGCCCTCGTAGCGCACTTCCTCGTAGCTCACGCCTTCCAGTTGGCCCGTGCCGCGCTTGATGGCGTTCTCGATGTTGTCCTTGGGCATGGATTCGGCCTTGGCCTTGTCGATGGCCAGGCGCAGGCGCGGGTTCATGGCAGGATCGCCGCCGCCCATTTTTGCTGCGACGGTGACTTCCTTGATAAGCTTGGTAAAAATCTTGCCCCGTTTGGCGTCCTGACGGCCCTTGCGGTGCTGGATATTGGCCCATTTGCTATGACCAGCCATGTTGCGTTCCCTGCTAGAAGTGTTTCGATAGAAAGTAATGGCAAATTTTAGCACCTCCTCATTGCGGCTAGGCATCGACCTTGGCGGCACCAAGATTGAACTGATCGCGCTGGATGGCGCAGGCAAGGAATTGCTGCGCCGCCGTATTCCTACCCCGCAAGCCGACTATCCGGGCACCGTTGCGGCTACCGTGGGCCTG
>JAHENE010000226.1 GCA_024643305.1 Thiobacillaceae bacterium
AGCAGGTCAAGCAGCAGCAACCATGGCGCAGGCGAACCGGATGGGTTATGGCGGATATGGTCTTCCAGCAAGCGAATGGCCAGCGAGTGTTGGCCATGGGCGACAAAAACCTCAACTTCATCTTCGAGGCCATCATGAATTTCCGGATTGCCGGGGATGTGTTCCGGTATTTCCAAATCAGTCAGTTCGGGTGACATATCCTCCGTAGCCGCGGGCATGCTTTCCATTTGCATGCCAGGTATCCGGGATTCTGAAGAAGCGCGGCGAATATGTTGGACGTCCATTTTTGGCGTAATGAAACGAGCTGGTTGCTGCCTGTTTTGCCGATGGAGCAGCAAGGCAGAAACAAGCAGGAAAAACACCGTGCCAAACAGCGCAAAGTAAATCCAGTTGTGTGAACTATCCTCTTCGGCCTTGAGCCTGGCCGCAACCTGCATCTGGGCGACAAGGTCGGCATGTCGTTTTTGCAGGGCGGAAAGCTGTTCTTCCAGGTTGTTGAGTTTCAGGCTAAGCGCTGTATTCTCGTCTGCAATTTCTTCCAGGGTAAGCGATTTTTCGGGCGGCGAGGCCAAGTCTTTTTCCTGAACCTGGCTTGGGGAGTTGCCATGAGACAAAACCAGGAGGTCTTTTTTGGGAACACTCTTGTGGATGATTGTTTTTTTTCTGGGCAATACGTTTGCCGGTTTTTGTGACCGGGAATCGGGGATTGTGGAAACCGGTTTGACGGAGGCTGGAGCAGATGGGGCTGCCCGGGATGGATTCGGAGGGGTTTCCCGTTTGAGCGTTTCAACAGGTGCCGGGGTCGCTAGCGGCTGAACTATGGCGGCAGGTTCCACTTCGACAACCGGATCCAGCAACACTGTGTATTCACGCCCCAATTGGATTTCGCATACCGAGGCCGCAATAAATCCCAAAGCTGGCTCGTTAACGGGTTGGCCGCTTGTGATTTTCAGACGAGGCTTGGTGCCCGGTTGACGATCGATTTCCAAATGGATGCCGGGTGGCAATGCAAGACCGCTATCGGGTAATTCCTTCAGCTTGAAGCAATTGGGGGTGATGTCTGCAGGCGGGTCCAGCAGCATGATGTATGCCCGCAAAGGTTGCCCCAGCCCGCTGGAGACTGAGATGTCACCAAAACCCAAACCGTGCGCTGTCAGGGGAACGGTTAGAGAAAGGCCAAAAAGAAGGTTCCCAAATATATTGGGTAGACGAACGTGCATTTTCAGTTCGAGTTCTTAACGTCTTCTGATTCGATTTGTTTTAAGACGGATTTAATCCAGCAATACCAGGAGCCAGATGACCGCTGCGTTGATCAGACTTAATAGCACCGCGGCGCTACCGATATCCTTGGCGCGTTTTGCCAAATGATTCTTTTCAAGTGATACACGATCTACTACCGTCTCAATGGCTGAATTGACCAACTCAACGATCAATATCAGAAACAGCGAGGAGATCATCAGTGCACGGCCGCTTACGCCCGGCTCCAGCCATAATGCGAGCGGTATGCAGATGATTGTCAGCAGCAGTTCCTGGCGGAAGGCATCTTCGTGCCTGAAGGCCGCCTTGAAACCCTCAATTGAATAGAACAGCGCGTTCCAGACACGGGCGAAGCCGGTTTTGCCCTTGAAAGGGGATTCATTTTCCATGGCGGCCATTGTAGGGCGCATCGATTGCGCCCCCAATAGGCCAAAAGTCTTAGTTCTTGTAAGAAAGGTCCAGTTCGCGCGCTGCTTTAACGTCATCCAGTCTTCTGACCGGCTGGGTGTAGGGCGCGCCTTTCACCAACTCTGCGTTGGAATAAGACTCTTCCTTGATTTTGATGCAGGCCTCGATGAAGGCGTCCAGGGTTTCCTTGCTTTCGGTCTCGGAAGGTTCAATTAGCAGGCACTCTGGCACCAGCAGGGGGAAGTAGGTGGTGGGCGCGTGGAATCCATAGTCGAGCAGGCGCTTGGCGAAGTCCATTGCGGTAACGCCAGTCTCGTCCTTGAGTTTTTTCAAAGTGACGATGAATTCATGGCTGGCGCGCCGGGTCGGATAGGCGAGCTCGAAGCCAGCATCACGCAATTTGGCCATCAGATAATTGGCGTTCAGCGTTGCAAACTCGGCCACGCGATGCATGCCTTCCGCGCCCAGCATGCGGGCGTAGATGTAGGCGCGCAGCAGCACGCCGGCGTTGCCGCCATTGGCGCTCATGCGGCCGATGGATTGTGGCAGGTCGGCTTCGATGGCGTTGCGGTAGATGCCGTTGTCGTTGATGACCACCGGCACCGGCATGAAATCCAACAGGCGTTTGCCCACGCCTACCGGGCCCGCACCGGGGCCGCCGCCACCGTGTGGCGTGGAGAAGGTTTTGTGCAGGTTCATGTGGATGACATCAAAACCCATGTCACCAGGACGCACGCGGCCGAGGATGGCGTTGAGGTTGGCGCCGTCGTAGTAGAGCAGGCCACCGGCATCGTGCACCAGCTTCTGGATGGTCTGGATGGTTTTTTCGAACACGCCCAGCGTGGATGGGTTGGTGAGCATGAGGCCAGCGGTCTGCGGACCCACGGCGGCTTTAAGTGCTTCCAGGTCGACGTTGCCTTCGCGATCGGTGGGAATTTCTTTAACCGTGTAACCGCACATGACCGCGGTAGCGGGGTTGGTGCCGTGCGCTGCATTGGGCACAAGGATTTCCGTGCGTGCCGTGTCGCCACGAGAGTCGTGATAAGCGCGGATCATGGCGATGCCGGCAAACTCGCCCTGCGCACCTGCCATGGGTGCCATACTCACACCGGCCATGCCGGTCACGTCCTTCAGCATCTCCTGCAGTTCGTACATACTGGCTAGAAAGCCTTGTCCGGTCTCGGCCGGCGCATGCGGATGGCGTGCCAGAAACTGCGGCAGCATGGCCAGAGAGTTGCAGGCGCGCGGGTTGTACTTCATGGTGCACGAGCCCAGCGGGTAGAACTGGGTATCGATGGAAAAGTTCTTCTGACTCAAGCGCGTGTAGTGCCGGACCACATCCAGTTCGGAGCATTCAGGCAACGCGGGAGGAACATCGCGCAGCAGTTCGGCCGGCAAATCGTCGAGCGCGCCGTCATGGGGAGGAAGCTGAGCATGGGCTGCGCGGCCGGGATGGGAGTGGTCAAATATCAGCATGGTAAAAATCTTGTGTGGTATAGGGATGTCTGTTTGTTTACTTTAGTGCCGCTAGTGCGGCTTCATAATCGGGTTCTTGACGAATCTCTGGTACGAGCTCGATGTGCACGATCGTGTCTTTTTCGTCGATCACGACAATGGCGCGCCCGGTAATGCCTTCGGTCGGTCCATCCACGATCAGTACGCCATAATCCCGGGCGAACTGGCGGTTGCGCATCATGGAAAGGGTTTTGACCTGCTCGGTGTTCTCTGCTGCACAAAAGCGCTTCTGCGCATAGGGTAGATCCGCTGACACGATCAGCATCACGGTGTTCGGATACTTGCCGGCCTGTTCATTGAACTTTTTGGTGGATAGCGCGCAGGTCGGTGTGTCGAGGCTAGGCACGATACTCAGCAACTTTTTCTTGCCCTTGAAGTTGGCCAACGTCACGTCGTTCAGATCGGCATCGACCAGCCTGAAATCGGGTGCGAGGCTACCCACTACCGGAAGTTCGCCGTTGGTATGGATTGGA
>JAHENE010000227.1 GCA_024643305.1 Thiobacillaceae bacterium
TTTATGGTCATGGCAAGGGCATTGCCAATCCGACTATCATCGTCATGGAAAAATCCTTCCATGGCCGCACCATGGCGACTTTGTCCGCCACTGGTAGCCGCAAGATCCAGGCAGGCTTTGAACCCCTGCTTTCCGGGTTTGCGCGCGTTCCCTTTGATGACATCGCTGCCATCCGTCAGGTTGCTTCTGTGAACAAGGATGTTGTCGCTGTTCTGGTCGAACCTTTGCAGGGCGAGGGCGGGGTGAATGTTGCGGCGTCCGAATTCATGGTTGAATTGCGCAGCATTTGCGACGAGTTCGGCCTGCTGATGATGCTGGATGAAGTACAGACCGGCATCGCTCGTACCGGCACCTGGTTCGCCTTCCAGCACAGCGGCGTCAAACCCGATGTCATGGCGCTGGCCAAGGGCCTGGGATCCGGCATGCCGATCGGCGCCTGCCTTGCACGCGGCGAGGCAGCGGAGGTTTTCAAGCCCGGCAATCACGGCTCTACCTTTGGAGGTAATCCGCTGGCATGCGCCGCCGCAATGGCTACGCTGGATGCGATTGATAAACAATCTCTGCGTGAAAACGCCAACACGGTTGGCGACTATATTCGCGCCAGCCTCAAGGACAAACTGGCCGATGTTGCCGGCGTGCTCGATATCCGCGGCCAGGGCCTGATGATCGGCATCGAACTTGACCGGGCCTGCGGCGAAATTGTGGCGAATATGCGCGACTGTGGCTTTCTGGTGAATGTCACTGCTGACAAGGTGATTCGTTTGGTACCACCGCTGATCTTTAGCCAGGCAAATGCGGATGAGCTGATTCTGCCTCTGGTTGAAGAAATCAAGGTTTTCCTGGCGGGCTAGCCATGGTCAAGCACTTCCTGCAATTCCGGGATCTTACGCGTGAGGAACTCGAATACCTCTTTGCTCGCACGCGCGTCATCAAGGATCGTTTCAAGCGATATGAGAAATACCATCCGCTGGAAGACCGCACCCTCGCAATGATTTTTGAGAAGAGCTCGACGCGTACGCGCCTTTCATTCGAGGCCGGCATGCATCAACTGGGGGGGTCGGCAATCTACCTGAATACCCGCGATACCCAGTTGGGCCGTGGCGAACCGGTGGAAGATGCTGCTGAAGTGATTTCGCGCATGGTCGATATCGTGATGATTCGTACTTTCGAGCAGGAAATCATCGAACGCTTTGCCAGGCACTCGCGTGTTCCGGTTATCAATGGACTGACCAACGAATACCATCCCTGCCAGATTCTTGCGGATATCTTTACCTTCATCGAGCATCGCGGAGATATTCGCGGCAAGACCGTGGCCTGGGTTGGTGATTCCAACAACATGTGCAACACCTGGCTGCAAGCCGCGGTGGTGCTGGGATTCAATATGCATGTCTCCACGCCGCCCGGTTACGAAGTCGAGCCGGAACGAGCGGGACTGTATGACACCAGCCATTTCGAAAGTTTTGCTGATCCCATGGAAGCCTGCCAAGGCGCCGATCTCGTGACTACCGATGTATGGACCAGCATGGGTTTCGAGTCGGAGAACGAAGTGCGTAAGCAGGCTTTTGCCGACTGGTGCGTCGATGCGGACATGATGAAAGAGGCCAATCCGGATGCTTTATTCATGCATTGCCTGCCGGCTCATCGTGGCGAAGAAGTTACCGCTGACGTGATTGATGGCAAGCAAAGTGTGGTCTGGGATGAGGCAGAAAATCGACTGCATACCCAGAAGGCACTGATGGAATACCTGCTGCTAGGCCAGTTGAAAAACTAGGATACAAATGAATATTGCTTACTTCCGCGATCCGGATACCCTCTATATCGAGCTGCTGGCGGAAACTGCCTCCCACTCATGGGAGGCACATCCTGGCGTCAATATCAATATTGCGGCCGATGGCCGTGTGGTCGGGATCGAAATCGAGAATGCCGGTGACCGCATGGACATGAGTGTACTGCGGGTGGGTAATTTTCCCGGCATTGTGCACACCGCCAAAGGTTCAACCCAATAACTCAAGCATTCACCATGAACGATATCAATAAAGTCGTACTCGCCTACTCGGGCGGCCTGGACACCTCAGTCATTCTCAAGTGGCTACAGGATACATATCAGTGCGAGGTTGTCACTTTTACCGCCGACATCGGCCAGGGCGAAGAACTGGAACCTGCACGCCAGAAGGCGCTCAAGTTTGGCATCAAGCCCGAACACATCTTCATTGACAACCTGCAGGAAGAATTCGTGCGGGATTTTGTGTTTCCCATGTTCCGCGCCAACACGGTTTACGAGGGCGAGTACCTGCTGGGCACTTCCATCGCCCGCCCACTGATCGCCAAGCGGCTGATCGAAATTGCCGCTGAAACCGGTGCGGATGCCATATCCCATGGCGCTACCGGCAAGGGCAACGACCAGGTGCGTTTCGAACTAGGTGCGTATGCATTGAACCCCGATATCAAGATCATCGCGCCCTGGCGTGAGTGGGATCTGCTTTCACGCGAGAAACTCCTGGCCTATGCAGAGCAGCACGGCATACCGGTGGAAATGAAACACAAGCAGGGCGGTAGTCCCTATTCCATGGATGCCAACCTGCTGCATATTTCCTACGAGGGCCGTCATCTGGAAGACCCGCGTGCTGAAGCGGAAGAAGATATGTGGCGCTGGACTGTTTCGCCGGAAAAGGCACCAGATGCGGCCGAGTACATTGAATTGGAATATGAACACGGCGACCCGGTGACGCTCAACGGTAAACGCCTCTCGGCCGCAGCCATGCTCACCGAATTAAACCGCCTTGGCGGCAAGCACGGCATCGGTCGTCTCGATTTGGTGGAAAACCGCTTTGTCGGCATGAAGTCGCGCGGCTGCTATGAAACACCCGGCGGCACTATTTTGCTGAAGGCGCATCGCGGCATCGAATCCATTACCCTTGATCGCGAAGTGGCGCATTTGAAAGATGATCTCATGCCGCGCTACGCCAGCCTGATTTACAACGGCTACTGGTGGAGCCCTGAGCGCCGCGCGCTGCAGGTGCTCATCGATAATACCCAGGAGTATGTCAACGGCTGGGTACGACTCAAACTCTACAAGGGCAATGTTTCTGTGGTGGGCCGCGATTCGAAAACCGACTCGCTGTTTGACCCGACCATCGCCACTTTTGAAGACGATAAAGGCGCCTACAATCAGGCCGATGCCACCGGATTCATCAAGCTGAATGCGCTGCGTATGCGCATCGCAGCCAAACGCAAGCCCAAATAAGGAATCAGCATGTCGCAA
This sequence comes from Thiobacillaceae bacterium, assembly GCA_024643305.1. Classification (GTDB taxonomy): domain Bacteria; phylum Pseudomonadota; class Gammaproteobacteria; order Burkholderiales; family Thiobacillaceae; genus UBA6918. The sequence goes on from JAHENE010000227.1 coordinate 3,263, forward strand.
TTCGATCAGGTTTCCGTGGTCAAGAAAGCCAATGTCTATTTCGACGGCAAGTGCGTATCACACACCGTTCAGTTTGCTGATGGCACGCGCAAGTCGGTTGGAGTCATTCTGCCGGCTACGCTCACTTTCAATACCGGCTCACCCGAAATCATGGAAACCGTGGCAGGTACCTGCAAGGTAAAACTTGCCGGTGAAAACGAGTGGAAAAACTATGGTGCCGGCGAATCATTTAACGTGCCCGGAAACTCCAGTTTTGAGATCCAGGTTGAAGGTGAGCCGTATCATTACGTCTGCCATTTCGGCTAGGAATATTTCCAATTTTCTGCAGGAGGCGTCATGACGACACTTGCAGTAGTGAAGAAAAACGGTGTTGCCGCCATCGCG
>JAHENE010000026.1 GCA_024643305.1 Thiobacillaceae bacterium
GCAGGCACGGTCACGTTGGCGAGCCAAGGTGGCAGCAGCGGCACGCTCAACATCGGCACTGGCGGCAGCGCGGGCATCCTCAACGCGGCTGTCGTGGATGGCGGCGCGGGCACGGCCACGCTCAACTTCAACCACAGCGATGGCGCCTACTATTTCACCAACACTGGATTGTCTGGCGGCACGGCCATCACCATTACCGGCAGCACTGCGGTGAACCAGATCGGCAGCGGCACCACCTACCTTACCGGCGCCAACACCTACACGGGTGACACCAACATCGATGCCGGCACGCTCATCGTCAACGGCAGCATCGTCAGCGACACTTTTGTTAATTCCGGCGGCACCCTGGGCGGCTCCGGCAGCCTGGGCAATGTCACCGTGTATAGCGGCGGCACCCTGTCGCCCGGCAACAGCCCCGGCATCCTCACCGTCAACGGCAACATGACCCTGAACTCGGGTTCCACCACCCTGATGCAAATCGACGGCTATACCCTGGGCACCGAATACGACCACATCGACGTCACCGGCACTGCCAGCCTCGACGGCACACTCGATCTGCAATTCAGCTTCATGCCCACGGCTGGCAGCAGCTTCAACCTGATCAATGCCGGCAACATCGTGCTGGCGGGCGATCCGGTAAACGGCTTCAACCCCATTACCGACAACCTCAGCAGCAACCTGGGCGCCGCCTTGAGCGTGACCCCGGTGATCACCGCCACCGAGTACGACATCCTCATCGAACAGTTGAGCTTCATCGTTGCGGCAGGCGGCAACCTCACCCCCAACCAGACCAGCACCGCGACCGCCGTGGACAGCCTGGCCGGTTCCGGCAACGGCGGCACCCTCATGGGCGCGCTCAACATGCTCCCCGCCGGCGACATCCCCGGTGCCCTGGACAGCCTGTCCGGCGTACAGCACACCCACAGCCTGCAGCGGGTTGCTGGCAACACCCGCCAGTTCATGCACCTTCTGGGTGACCGCCTGAGCTGGGCGGACTATGCCGCCAACACCGCGTCAAACTTCGACAACGTCAAGCTCGCCTATAACGGCGACAACATCGCCAGCCTGTTTGGCGCCCCCGTCCAGACCCGTCCCGACTCCAACCTGTGGATGCGTGCCATGGGCGGCTTTGGCGACATCGACAGCGACGGCAATGCAACAGGTGCCGACACCAACAACCGCGGCGTGGCGATTGGCTTTGATCGCGAAGTGCGCGACGGCCTGCTGGCCGGCGTGGCGTTTGGCTACACCCGCAGCAATATCGACATGACTGCAGGCAACACCGACATCGACAGCTACCAGCTGGCGGCGTACGGACGCAAGCAGTGGGACAACAACTACCTCGACGCCACCTTCGGTATTGGCCACCACCGTGCCGACAGCACCCGGCTAGTCGAGCTTCCCGGCTTCTCCGGCGTGGCGCAGGCCGACTACAGCACCGATGGCGTTGGCCTCTCGCTGGAAGCCGGCAAGCACTACACCCTGTCCGCCACCAGCCGGGTGACTCCGTTTGCCGGGATGGAGTACGGCCACTACCGCCAGAAAGGCTTTACTGAAACCGGCGCGGGCGATGCCAACCTGACCTATGGCAACGACAGCATGAACTCGCTGCGTTCGGCACTCGGTGCACGCATGAACAATGTGCTGACGGGGGATAATGGCACGCAACTCGACACCACGGTGGGCCTGTCCTGGTCGCACGAGTTCCTGGATCGCGAAGCTACCCTCAACCCGGCCTTTGCGGTGAACGGCAATGTCCCATTCAGCATCAGCGGCCCCGTCATGGATCGCGACCACCTTATGGCGACGCTGGGTGCGAGTGCGCGTCTCAGCAAGACGGCGCAGCTGGATCTGGATTACAGCGGCGAGTTTGCCAAATCCGACAATCAGCACGCAATCTCCGCAACCTTCAGGATGAAGTGGTAATTCCTCATGCTCACGCCGTTATGCCAAACGCGTAGCGGCGTGGAACAAACACTATGCAATAAGATTTTTTATTAACCAAACCAAAGGGATACAAATGAAAAAGATTTTATCTGCCTTTGCCATGGTCGCCATCTCCTTCTTTGCCGCAAGTTCGGGCATTGCCGGGGACCAGGACTTCACCCTGGTAAATGAAACTGGCGAGGAGATATATAGCGTGTACATTACGCCGCACTCCTCGAATGACTGGGAGGAAGACATTCTTGATGTGGACACGCTACCGGACGGTCAAAGCGTGCATATCACGTTCAGTCGCAAGGAAAGAGCAAAGTATTGGGACCTTCGCGTTGAAGATGCAGATGGCCGTCCCCTGGAGTGGGAGAAGCTCAACCTGCTCGAGATTTCCACCGTCACCCTGTACTACAAGAAGGGTAGGGTTTGGGCTGACACCGAGTAATTGATGTGCTGGCACCTAACCACTCGTTAAATAAAAGGCAAGGCTTCAATAATTCAAACAGGATAACCAAATTGTGGAAATCGAAATTATAGATACGGGAACCGGGGTAAACATTGTGGTCATGGCCGCCTTGTTGGCGAGTTTTCTGTGGGCCAGGCTTGTCCGTACCAGGCATGCTGTTGCTGCTGCCCTGGTATTTCCAATTGTTGTTTCCCTGGTCGTTTACTTTGCACCGGTCGTCTTTGGGATTGTGGGGCATGGGTTTCCTGAAGGCTCCGCGGATACCGCCGTAGAGGCCGCCGTTTGGTACTTTATGTTCGCCATGTTTACCCTGCCACCCGCATTGCCCGTGTCCATTGTGGCCACACTGCTCATCCGCTTCGTCATGCGCAGAGTGAAATCCCGGGCGAGCCAATCCTCCGAATCAACTTGACCTTCAAACAGGAGATGTAAGGTGGAAGCATTTCGTTTCCTCGACAGTGTTGCTGGAACCGTGATTCGATTTACCTCGGGTCCGGTCGGTTAACGGGTATTGGCGGCGAGAAAGCATCATGAAGGGACAATATCCAAGATTGATAACAGGCACCCTCATGCCGGCTGCGGTCGGTGTGATCCTGTTTATGTTTGCGCTGTATCTATATGAGCCGCAAAGTTTATCCGAAGGCACGTTTGTCGATGTCGTGGAAACGTACTTTGTAATGCTGTTTTTTGCTTATGTATTTGTGGGGATTCAGAGTTTGCTGTACGCAGTAGCGATGGAGTTCTACGTGAATCCAAAATTCAAGGGGCATGGCGCCGTTGTCAGCATAAGCACAGCGATAGGCAGTGTGTCCGGCCTTGTGTTGGGGCTGCCCTTTGCATTGATTGGCCTGGCCTCCGGTTGCATTTCAGGCCTGTGTGTTCGTTGGATGTATATCAATGCCGCAAAAAATATTTGAACCGGTCAGCATGGCAAGCCCCACGCCAACCAGACGCCATTTTCAGACACCACAAAACCAATCACCTCCATCAGGAATTTAGTCATGAAACAAATTATTTCCACCATCACTCTGAGCCTGTTGTTGCCTTTGTTTTGTTTTCCGGCATTCGCAGAAGCAGCAACAGATTATTGCGATTTATATGCGAAGTTATCCAACCGGCTGGTTCAGGATGGAAAGGATTTTGAGAAAGTCGGAGGGTTTGATCTCGCCAATGAAGGGCGTAGTAAATCTGATCAGAAGTTCGGGCAAACCGTTGTTGATATGAGGAGAGTTGCCGATGGCGAACATGATGCCAAGCTGACCGCGGCCGTTGCGAGTCTTGAAAAGGCATTTGCCAGGAAGGTGCCAGAACAATTCAGGAGCAGCCTTGATGGAGTCATTGCAGAGGTAAACCGCATTTACAAAACGTGCAAACTAAAACCAAAAATAACGGTGGAGGACAGGATCACAATCGTGCTCCCGGATGGGTCTAAAGAGGTGTACGAAGGGGAAGGCCTGGGAAATTGTGAAACTTATGAAATGGTTTCCGCCACGTTCGATTCTTGGGCCGGCGTTTATGCTGATGGTGACAAAGTGCCAGATATTGAGATCCGTGACATGGCTCGTGAACTGAATGGCCTGGCCAAGAAACTTGGCAGGCCTGCGCTGACCAAGGCCGTGGGAGACTTTAATTCCGGATTTGCCCAGGGGGACAGAAAAATATTCCGGGGCAGCCTTGTCAATATCAAGAATCAGATGGATGGGCTTATCAAGCAAACCCACTGTCCGTAATGATCGAATCGGGGACATGTGGCGACAGAACGCCACACCACCATCCGATTAACAATCTTGGGGAAACAATAAGGGAGAAAGCATGAACTGGTATCTGGAAGTCTTGAAAAAGTATGCAGTCTTCAATGGACGGGCAAGAAGAAAGGAATACTGGTTCTTCGCCTTGTTCAACCTCATCATCAGTGCCGTCCTGGCGGTAATCGACGTGGCTACCGGAAGCTTTAGCCTGGAAGCTGGAATGGGCTTGTTGGGAGGGATTTACGTCCTGGGCGTGTTAATCCCCAGTTTGGCTGTCACCGTGCGCCGATTGCATGATACCGAGCATAGCGGCTGGTGGCTTTTGATCGGGTTGGTTCCGCTGATCGGAGGAATTGTATTGCTGGTGTTCATGGTTCAAGACAGCAAGCCCGGGCAGAACCCATACGGCGCCAATCCGAAAGAAGCCGCCGCCTGACAACACGCTGCAACGGGCGGGTTGCCGCTCGGTTTCATCCATAAGCGCAATAAAATCACTCAAGGTGTAAAAGTGGGCATATTCAATGAAATCGATTTCGTCAGAAATGAAATCGAAGATATTGCAAACGTAGAGAAAAAGCCTTCTGGCGGAATTCGCAGCTTTGGTTCCAGAATTGGCTACGCGATTTCCCTGGGCCTGAAAGAGAATGAAATCTTCTTTTTTGGCCTGCTGCAGTGGGCAGCGATAGGAATCGGGTATTTGCTATGGGTTCAGATTTTTGACTGGCTCCCGAATGAAACAATGGGAGGTGTTTTCGGTTCTGATGAAGGGTCAACTGCGGACTGGATTTTCCTGGCATGGTCACTCGCCTGTGTGGGTGCCGTGGCTTTCCCGGTGGGGATATTGACGGGATGCATGGGGGCTGCGCATTTTCTGCACAAGCAAGGCCGGGAATCGACCATTGCGACTTGCTTCAAGCTTGTGCTTCCGCAAAGCTGGCCTTTGTGGTCGTTTCACTGGATAGACGGCTTGATCACGGTCCGCCAGATATTGGAGCGCCTGCCGAAGAAGGATGATGAAAGCACCCTCGGGGAAAAAGCGTGGGGGGAGGCTTCCTATTACGCCTGGAAACTGGCAGTCGCCGGTGTTTTGCCCGGCATTGTCACCGGGAACAGCCTGATCCAGTCAGGGAAAAATTCAGTCATTTTCGTCAAGGAAAACTTTCTTGAAGTCGCCAAGCTGCGGGCCGGATATTCCATTCTTTGCTGGATAGTGGGTATTGGGGCATTTGTTGGCGCGATTCTGTTTCTTGCCTTTTCGGATCTTGGGCCCAAAGGCGATGAGACCTACACAATCGCTCTGTGGGCGGGCGTTCCAATCGTCATTGCGGTTTCGGTCGTCATGTTGTTGCTTCGGCCCATATATGTATTGGCGCTATGCGACCTTTACTCCGATCATCTTGCAAGAAGGGGAGAGGTAGTAAACCTTCCTGATGGTCTTTCTGACAAGAGCAGAAACGCCATCGCGGTTTTCTTGTGTTTGTGCGCCATTTTGGTGGCGGTGTATTTGTATCCAGCCAAGCTTTGGGCGGGTTGACAGGCTGTCAGTGCCATAGGGCCGAAATCCCCAACCAGACAACGTGAAACAAATCGCTTAACAACCCGTTCACCCCAGACTCGAAAACACGGTGCTATCGGCAATGGCCGCTTCGTCCGTTTCCCTCAACATAGCCTCTTGTAGCGCCCTCAGTCATGCACCGGTGCTCGCGCACTAGGTAAAAAGGATTAATCCGTCTGCAGAGGGCGCATCATATGTTTTGGTGGTTAGCCCTGCTGTTGCGCAAACGGTTTCCAAACACCCAACAAAAAACCGCGCCGAAGCGCGGTTTTTTGTTGGGCTAGATTGCGCGCGAGAATTACTCGGCAGCGCCTTCCGGTGTCGGGGCTGCAGGTGCCTCTTCACGCTTGGGCGGCTCGGTCAGCGCCTTCATGGACAGACGCAGACGGCCTTTCTCATCGGCTTCCAGAACTTTCACGCGCACTTGCTGGCCTTCCTTGAGATGCTCGGCAACGGTAGCGATGCGCTCGTGGGCAATCTGGGAAATATGCAGCAGGCCATCGCGACCGGGCAGCACATTCACAATCGCGCCGAAGTCGAGCAGCTTGATTACGGTGCCATCGTACACGGCGCCGACTTCCACTTCGGCGGTGATTTCTTCAATACGCTTTTTAGCGGCTTCGCCGGCTTCCGTGCTGGTGCAGGCGATTTTAATGCTGCCGTCTTCATCGATATCGATCTGCGTGCCGGTTTCTTCGGTCAGCGCGCGGATGACTGCGCCGCCCTTGCCGATCACGTCGCGGATCTTCTCGGGGTTGATCTTCATGCTGATGATGCGCGGCGCGTAGGCGGACATTTCCTCACGCACGCCGCTAACAGCTTCTTTCATGATGCCAAGGATGTGCATGCGGCCTTCTTTTGCCTGCTTGAGCGCGGCATCCATGATTTCCTTGGTGATGCCCTGGATCTTGATATCCATCTGCAGGGCGGTAATACCTTTTTCGCTACCGGCCACTTTGAAGTCCATGTCGCCGAGGTGATCTTCGTCGCCCAGGATGTCGGTCAGTACGGCGAACTTGCCGCCGTCCTTGATCAGGCCCATGGCGATGCCGGCAATGTGCGCCTTGAGGGGCACGCCTGCGTCCAGCATGGAGAGGCAACCGCCGCACACCGAGGCCATTGAGGAGGATCCGTTGGATTCGGTGATCTCGGACACCACGCGCACGGTGTAGCCAAACTCTTCCTTGGAAGGCAACACTGCCAGCAGGGCGCGCTTGGCCAGACGGCCATGGCCGATTTCGCGGCGCTTGGGCGAGCCTACGCGGCCGGTTTCGCCGGTGGCGAAGGGTGGCATGTTGTAGTGCAGCATGAAGCGGTCGGAGTAGGAGCCTTCCAGCGCATCGATGGTTTGTTCGTCGCGGCCGGTGCCCAGCGTGGTGACTGCCAGTGCCTGGGTTTCGCCGCGGGTGAACAGGGCGGAGCCATGGGTACGCGGCAGTACGCTAGTGCGGATAGTGATGGGGCGCACGGTGCGGGTGTCGCGGCCGTCGATGCGAGGCTGGCCGGAGAGGATGCGGCCGCGAACGACGCGCGCTTCCAGCTTGAAGAACTCGTCCTTGACCATGTTTACCGCCAGTGTGTCCATGTCGGCGTTGATCAGTTCGGAAAAGACTTTGTCGCGGATAACGTCCACCGCCATCGTGCGCGCCTGCTTCTGCTTGATGGAATAGGCCTGCTCCATCTCTGCACCAGCCAGTGCCTGAATCTTGCCGATGAGTTCATCGTTCTGGGCGGGGGCTTCCCAATCCCAGGCATCCTTGCCGGCATCGTCGGTCAGTTCGTTGATGGCGTTGATGGCGGCCTGCATCTGCTGATGGCCGAATACCACGGCGCCCAGCATGATGTCTTCCGGAAGTTCCATGGCTTCCGATTCCACCATCAGCACGGCAGCTTCGGTGCCGGCAACCACCAGGTCCAGCGCCGAATCCTTAAGTTCCGAGGTGGTGGGGTTGAGCACGTATTCGCCATTGATGAAGCCTACGCGCGCCGCGCCTACCGGGCCGTCAAATGGCATGCCGGATAAAGACAGGGCAGCGGAAGCGCCGATCAGCGCAGGGATATCGGCGCTGACTTCCGGATTGGATGAAATCACCGTGGCGATCACCTGCACTTCATTAAAGAAGCTTTCAGGAAACAAGGGGCGAATGGGGCGGTCAATCAGCCGGGAAATCAGCGTTTCGCCTTCGGAAGGGCGGCTTTCGCGCTTGAGGAAACCGCCGGGAATACGGCCCGCAGCGTAGGTTTTTTCCTGATAATCAACCGTCAGCGGGAAAAAGTCCTGACCGGGCTTTACTTCCCGTTTGGCAACCGCGGTGACCAGCACCACGGTGTCGTCCATGTTGACCATAACTGCACCGTCTGCCTGACGTGCGATCTCGCCGGTTTCCAGGGTGACAGTATGGCGTCCGAACTGGAATGATTTAGTGACTTTCATGTTTATCCTCGTTGTCTAAACGAAACCGCCCCGCTTGCTGGCGGGGCGGCTGTGTTTGATTCGATAGCGTGTCCGGTCTGGGGACGATTACTTGCGCAGGCCTAGGCGCTCGATCAGCGTCTTGTAGCCGGCCAGATTGGTGCGCTTCAGGTAATCCAGCAGCTTGCGGCGGCGGCTTACCATTTTCAGCAGACCACGACGGGAATGATGATCCTTGGCGTTGGCTTTGAAATGATCCGTCAAATAGTTGATGCGGGCGGTGAGCAGGGCGACCTGCACTTCCGGGGAACCGGTATCGGTTGCCGCGCGTTGATAATCCTTGACGGTTTGTGCCTTGTCGGCAGCAGTGATAGCCATGTGGTTCTCCTAAAAATCAGGGTTATGGAATCGCGAAACCCGGTGGCTTTGTGGGTTTCGTTCTTTAAACCCGCCCTTGTGGCGGCGGGTTTCATACAGAAGGCCGGCATATTACCTCAAAAAGTCTTTTGGCTCAAGCAGTTGTGCGAATCAAGGAAATGCCGTCAGACGCCAAGGTGCAAGATTTTCACCTGCATTCGCCAACCCCGGATAACCCGGTATGCCAACTGTTCCCGCACCAGACCAAGAGAGGCGGGGCAGTCTGCAGCTATGGCAAACCCCATGACGGTGAATGCCATAAGGCAAACGGATTAATCCGTTTGCCTGGCAGGCGTCATCCGTTTGGTCGATTCAAACAAACGCGATATTCGGTAAATTCAAGTAGTTTTAAATACTTAAGCTCGGACGCTTGTTGCAGGGGATAAGCGTAAAGAGGGGACGGAGTCATTCCGGGCCAGGCTCGTTTCAGGTTGAGAACGAATGCTGTTTCGTATGGCGGGGGAGTTCTCGAAAGCCCAACGGGCTCCATGGCGTGCGCGCCATTCCAAAAAATATGTTCACAAACAAAACACTTTTAAAGAAGAACCAGATGAAGCGGAGAAATATTGATGTCTTATAGAATGCTCGCTGCATGGTTTGCAGGTTTATGTCTCTTAGCTAGTCCAGCCAGTCAGGCTGCAGATTCCGCCAAATCCAGGAAGCCCGCCACTGAGCCTGCCCCGGCAGTCGCGCAGCCAGCTGATGTTTCCAATCCCATCAACGTGAATGCCATTACCGGCGCGGTTGCAAAGTCCGGGGTGGTCAAGTGCCTGACCCGCATCAATCAGGTGACCAATTTCGTTACCGCCATCAGTGAAAGCGGGGCCTATCTGTTTGTCAGTCCCGATCAGCCCGACACCACATTTGTTTCCTCATCGCTGGAAGTCCAGCAAAAGAAAATTTTGACCTATGCATCCGCCAGCTTTGCACCGGTGGGCAGTGGTGGTTGCGGCGGGGTATACGAGACTGTCACCTACTGGCCGGACAGTTGTGAAACTGTCGGCACCAAAGGTTTTGCAAAATTAAAGAATGTGGGGGTTGTGCAAAAGCATATCCAGATTCTGGAGGGGGCCGGAACCATGCGCATGTTCCTGGTTCCGGCAGGATCGGGCTGCATCAGCATCAAGAAAGAAGTGATTTATTGAGACGCTGGAATCGTCTTGACAGGAATAACAAGCCTAGGGGGGAATGATGAACGCAAAAGACAATAACAGTGAAGCGCCGCGTCGCACACGGATTTTTCAATGCACAAAAGTGTCCGCGGCCGTCGCGCTGGCGTGGGGGGTGGCGGCAACGCCAAGTTATGCGGCATTCACCCAGACCTCGCCCAGCGACACCCAAACCACCACCATCGCGGGGTCGACTTGTAGGCAACAACTGGATAACGTCATCATAGGGTTGCATAGCGCAGCTTATATCGCAGATGGAGTGGGTCTTGCGATGGAAGCGGTGGGTGCTGTGTTTATTATTTCTGAGATCCCCGGAATCATCGCTCAGGGCGTTGCGCTAGGAATGGACATCGCGGCCTACGCCTTTGAAGAAGATGCCAACAACCAATTGCCTTATTGTGAAGAAACCTTTGCCGGTTCGGTGGTGGTCACGGATGGCGGCACGAGCGTTACCGGCGACTCGATTTTTAACAACAACCTGGATGTAACGGGGGCGCTCGGTGTCAATGGCGGCGCAACTATAACCGGCGGTGCGACCATCTCTTCGAACAATGGCAATAGCCTGGTGGTGGACGATGTAAGTGCACGCATCCAGGGCGCGGACGGCACGGACTTTGTGGCCACCAGCATGTCCAGCGGCGTCACCATGAATGGCAACGACGCCACGGCGACGCTGAACGGCACGTCGGCCAGTCTGCTGAACAGCACAGGCCACGGGTTGACCATCACCGATACGTACACCAAATTGTCCGGCGGTACCAATTCCTCCAACTTGTACTTGATGGATAACCGGGCATACCTGGGCGTTGGAACCGCGACCGAGGCAGAAGTCATTTTGATCGATGCAACCAACAGCGGCGGCGGCATTACCGGCGTCACGATCGGCACGGCAACAGCCGGCCATACCAACAATCTGGTGGGCGGCACCAACAACATCGGCACCACTGTTGCCGGCTCCGTCAACACCATTGGCAACGCCGGCACTTCCGCGAACACGCTGACGGGCGCAACCAATGTGATCACCGGTACGGTCAGCAATACCATCAGCACGGGCGCGAATTCTGTCATTACGGATAGCAATTCTGTTCGGTTGGAAAACGGCGCTAACAATGTCACCGTGAATGGAAGCGGTGTGGCGGCCAGCGGCAACGGCGGCACGCTGAACATTGATGGCAACAATGTCTCGTTGCTGAACAATGTGGCGGACTCCAGCCTTGGCCTGAGCGGACACGGTTTGAACATTACTTCTACTCAGACCACTCTGTCCGGGGGTACGCGTTCATCGACCTATACGCTTGAGGATGGCGATGCCGGGGGCACGACCTTGACAGTTGGCGGCAGCGTTTCCGGTACGGCCATGCTGTTTTCGGCAACAACCAATGACATCACCACCATCAGCACAGTAACCATTGGCACCGCTACGACCGTTCATACCAATAATATTGTCGGCGCGAACAACAACATCGGCACCACCGTAGCAGGTTCGGTCAACACCATCGGCAATGCCGGCACTTCGGTGAACACGTTGACCGGCACCACCAACGACATCACGGCATTGTCGACGAATACGCTGACTGCAGGCACGAATAACGTACTGAATGCCACCCAGCAAAACCAGCTGACCGGTGGCACCGGCAACGTCATTACTGCTACCACGGGGAGCAACACAATCACCGCTGCCGGCGGGGATAACCAGGTGGTTACCAGTGCTGCCGGTGCGGCGACGGGCACGGCAATCCAGGGCACGGGCACGACGGATGGCGTTTCGCTGACCGGCACTTCTGGCGGGCAGACGGCAATGGTGACGTTGGGTCAGGACAACCGTTATGGGGCAGGCACCCCGGTGGCCAATTTTTCAACTACAGGCGGCGCGCCGATCCGAGTAACGGGCGTTGCGGACGGTATATATGATTACGATGCCGTAAACATGTCTCAGTACAACTATTTGAAAGGTGTCGTGTACGACACGCAAAAGTTCGCGTATTCAGGCGTCGCGTCCGTGGCCGCGATGGCTGGCATTCCTGATCCGGCCCCGGGAAAGCGGTACAACTTCGGCATGGGCATCGGCCAGTATGAGGGTTACAGGGCTGTTGCGGCCGGCTTTAAAGGCCATGTAACGGACAACATTTCGGTAACTGCCGGGGCTGCTTTCAGCAGTATGGCAAACACGTATAACGCCGGCGTCGGTTTTAGCTGGTAACACTTCGCCAGCGACCTGTTCAACCCGGCTACTTGAAAAGACGGCTTTGCATGGGCACACGATCGCTGATGCCGGTATCAAAATATTAGGGGAATAACGTCATGGCGATGTCCGTCGTTTTTGTCGATACGCGCATTGAGGATTATCAAAGCCTGCTTCAGGCCATAGACCCGGATACCGAAGTCGTTCTGCTCGATCCGGATACCGACGGCGTGCTGCAGATTGCAAGCTGGCTGTCCGGAAAAAGCGGCTATGACGCCATCCACATCATCTCCCACGGAGGCAGCGGGCTGCTTGATCTTGGCAGCACCACCCTTAGTAGCGACAATCTCTCGATCTACGCCGACGCGTTGAATACAATCGGCCAATCCCTCACTCCTGAAGGCGATCTGCTGCTCTATGGCTGCAATGTCGCACAAGGCGAGGCTGGTCAATCATTCATCGAGCAACTCGCCGAACTTACAGGCGCTGACGTTGCGGCATCCAATGATGCAACTGGCGCAGCGGCGCTGGGCGGCGACTGGGTGCTGGAAGAAAGTACCGGCAGCATTGAGGCAGCCTCGCCGTTTGATGAAAAAATTCTGGCAGGCTACGCCGGCGTGCTTGCCACGTTCACCGGCGATTCCGGCAACAATACCCTTACCGGAACCTCCGGCGACGACACAATGTATGGCTATGGGGGGGATGACCTGCTCTTTGGTGACGCTGGCTACGACACGCTCTACGGCGGCGCGGGCAACGATGGCTTGTTTCTTGGAACGGACACCGATGGCGGGGCGGCTTTCGGCGAAGACGGCGACGACTCCATCGAGGGCAGTTCAGGTGCCGATATTCTCAGTGGCGGGGAGGGCGCTGACGTACTCTCTGGCCTGGCTGGCGATGATGGACTTTGGGGCGGAAACGGCAACGACTCACTCGACGGTGGCGCTGGCAACGACACCCTTGATGGCGGCGCCGGCGACGACACCCTCGTCGGAGGGGACGGCAACGACCTTCTCGACGGTGGCGCCGGAAGCGACTTGGTCATGGGTGGCTCGGGTGATGACGTTTTTAAAGTCTCCACCAAGGCCGGCGAGACAGACACGCTATACGGCGGCGCGGGTCGCGATACCTACCAGCTGAGTTCAAGTTACTTCGCCGGACAAACTACTATCAACGACTTCGAAGCGGGCAGCACGGGCGATGTGCTGGATATCTCAAGTCTGCTTTCCGCCAGTATTGGTTACAGCAACGGCAACCCCTTTGATCCTGCATTGGGCTACCTGCGTCTGGTGCAGTCGGGGGCCGACACTGTGTTGCAGTGGGACAAGGATGGTGCCGCCGGAAGCGTCAGCGGCTGGGAAACTATTGTAGTGCTTGTCGGCACCGATGCCACCACGCTTACCATGGAGAATTTCGCGCCGCTGGCGCCGCCCGATGGCAGCAATGTTAGCGTGACGATCACTGGTACGGCTGGCAACGACACCCTGTATGGCGGGGTGGGGGACGATCAGATGAACGGCGGAGATGGCAACGACACCTTGTATGGCTATGGGGGGGATGACCTGATCTTTGGTGGCGCTGGCTACGACACGCTCTACGGCGGCGCGGGCAACGATGGCTTGTCTCTTGGAACGGACACCGATGGAGGCCAGGCTTTCGGTGAAGACGGCGACGACGCCATCGAGGGCAGTTCAGGTGCCGATGTTCTCAGTGGCGGGGAGGGCGCTGACGCACTCTCTGGCCTGGCTGGCGATGATGGACTTTGGGGCGGAAACGGCAACGACTCACTCAACGGTGGCGCTGGCAACGACACCCTTGATGGC
>JAHENE010000228.1 GCA_024643305.1 Thiobacillaceae bacterium
ATTGGTGACGATCGCTAGGCGATTTCCGGTGGGATGGAAGCCGCAGGAAAGCGCCATCGCAGCAGAAAACAATTGTGTAATGGTCTGCACCCGCACCACGCCCGCGCGCTGTACTGCCGCGTCGAATGCATCGTCCGAACCGACCAGCGAAGCCGTGTGCGACATCGCCGCCTTGGAGCCTGCAGCATGACGTCCGACCTTGACCAGGATCACCGGCTTGGCCCGCGCCGCAGCACGGATCGAGCTCATAAAACGGCGCGCATCGCGGATGCCCTCGATATACATCAGGATGCTGTGGGTCTGCGGATCCGACACGAGGTAATCGAGTATCTCGCCAAAATCCACATCCGCCGATGAACCCAGCGAGATGACGCTGGAAAATCCGACATCATTGGCCTGCGCCCAATCCAGGATCGCGGTACACAACGCGCCGGATTGTGAGACAAACGCTAGATTTCCCTTGTTTGCCGAGCCCTTGTTGAAGGTCGCATTGAATCCCAGAACGGGGCGCATCACGCCCAGGCAGTTCGGGCCGATCAGGCGTATCCCGTAGCGATGTGCATTGTCCAGCAGCGCTTTTTCCAGCGCCTGCCCCTCCGCACCGGTCTCACCAAAACCGGCGGTGATCACGATCGCACCTTTGACGCCGCGCTTGCCGCACTCTTCGATGATGCCCGGCACCGCCTTGGGCGGCGTTGCGATCACCACCAGATCGATTTCCTCACCGATCTCTTCCAGAGTGCGATATGCCTTTTGACCCTGTATCTCGGCATGCTTGGGATTGATCGGGTACAGGCCACCCTTGAAACCACCTTGCAACATGTTATGGAATACGATCTGCCCGACCGAATCGACTCGGTCGCTTGCACCGAAAAGGGCGATGGATTTGGGTGCAAACAGTGGGGTCAGGTAATGCTGGGACATAAATACTTCTTTCCGGAAATTAAACCATTAATAGAAACAACCGTGACAACTACTACGACAACCCTTCAATATGAACTGGCAAGAAGTAACAGAGCCCTGCATTTTACTCTTCAAACTGATTCGGGGTATCTGCTTTGCCAGTTGATGCTGTTGTTTTACGCATCGTGTTTGATTGAGCGGATGGCCAGGAATAAATACTCATGGGAGTCGTTAAGGAAGTTCTTGCGAAGCCGAGCACAATCCCTAGCCAGAAAATATCTCCTTCATACTTTACGCCACCTTCGCAGAACTCGTGAATATTGCATGCACAGGAATCGATAATCTATTCCGGCTACAGCGCAGCCTTAATATCAATTCGTGCTTTCCACTTAAATTGAACTACCCAAAGCCCAGTACCGTCAAATCCGAAAGAGTGAGCCCGGCTGTCGTCAACTCCTTGACCAAACGATCTGCAAAATTTCTTGAACCGGCGATGTGAATATCAGCCTGCGTCAGCGGCACGCGCTGGCCAATCAGCTCTGCGACAATTTGACCTGATGCAGTTTGTATCATCTGGAAGCCATGATTGCGAGTCATCAGGGCACCGACTTCGCGCAGCAGCCCTTGCGGGTCGTGGGCAGTCGGTTCATGAAACAAAAAAACCGCGCGGACTTTTCTTCCCTCAAGCTCATACAGCATACTGAGCATCGGCGCGATGCCCAGCCCCTGACTCAGCAATACAGGGATACGGTCCTTGCCCGCCTGTGCCGGAACAGGATTCTGCGTACCGAACGGCGCGGTACACAAAACACGCTCACCCACTTTCATGGCGACCAGGTGCGAGGATACAAAACCGTCAGCCATGGATGGGTCGGGCGCATTCATGCGTCGCACGGTGATCCGGTAGGTCGAAAGCTCCCGCGGACTGCTGGAGATGGCATAAGCGCGTCGTTGCTGGTGGCCACTGCGTGCGCCCAGCGCGACCATGAGTTGCTGGCCAGCCTGAAACGGGGGCAATGGACGACCTCGCACGCACTTCAGATAGAGCGAGACAGTGTCTGCGCATTCCTCCTCGCGACGCACTACTTCGAATTCGCGCAGTCCCTGCCAACCTCCTTTGGCACTCAGGGTCCGTGCCAGCTTTTCTTCAATCGTCTCGCGCCAGTCTGGCATCAAGTCGCGTGCCCGCAGCAGGTGCTGCAATGCTTCCGCATCCCAGAATTCGTACTGAGTCACGCGCACGAATTCTTCCATCGTGGGAGATGCTTCATCGCGTTCGAGCAGCTCGATGGCGTCCCCTGGCGCAATACTGCCTTCGCTGAGCACGCGCAGATAGTATCCAACCTTGCGCGATGCCAGGAACATCGACGAAAACCGCAGCCCCATGCGTTCGTTGAGCTTGGCGCATGGGATGCGGGGATGGGCCACCTGCAGCACCGTGCTGCCGAAACGGAACACATCGCCGATGCGCACCTCCTCTTCCAGCATGCCAGTCACCGTCAGGTTCTCGCCGAATTGCCCCAGCGGAAACGCTTCACAGCCCAGTTCGCCCTGCCAGTACGCATAGTGTTCGTGAGGATACGCATAGACTGCACTGTGCTCCAATCCCATCTTGCGCGGCTCGATACGCACGTCACCCTGCAATCCCAAACGGGTAACGGGTACTGGCCCGGTCGCGGGAGTTTTGTAAATGCCGGTTTGAACGGTTCGGTGCTTGATGGTGATCGGTCGGCTGTCGCCAACGTTCACAGAGAGGATGCGCATTGTTTCGCCATGACTTCGGTTTGCTCAGGCGCACACTATAATGTAACGTAGTCGGGCATCATAATAATTCATGCACTCGTACACGCAGTTCCAGGGGGGAACCGATGTCAAAAAGTCTGCAGGATGCACTCGGTGAAGGCGCATGGTCGGTCTCGGCTGTCGTCTTTGACCTTAACGACATGCTCGATGATGAGGGGCGGCCGATCTCCGAGCGGCGCGCTGATGCCGTAGTCAAGGCAGGCGTGGAAATGGAAATGCGCCAATGTCCCTATTCCGGTATTCGCCATAACAAGTGGATGAACTATTCGGCCCTGGGACAAATCTCCCGATACTTCAACGCTGTCACTGCAGAGATGGCTGCCTTCCGGCGCCAGAGATCCGGCGCAGATGTCACCTGGGCGGATATTCATGCGGGCATCGTCGACTTGCTGGCCGGCCCCGCGATCTACCTGTTGCAACAACGCAATCCGCTTGGCCCAGTACCTGCCCAGGCTGCCGTCGGCCACAAACTCGCTGCCGGATATTTTGGCGTACTGCGCAACCTGCATGAACGTCTTGCGCTGGGCGAAAACCTGCCGGTGACGGTCGACAGCTTCATGCAGATCGTCGACGAGACAGGCGCGCTGGTGGGCGCATCGGAAGTATGTGCCGGTTCCCTGCCGATGATACGCAAGGCTACTGTTGCCCTGATCGAGGGGAATGCAGACGACCGGATCGAGCTTGACCGCGTGCGGCTCGACATGGCCCGCTGTCTGGCACTGCAGGTACAACTCGGCGTCTTCTGGCATTTGTACGACCGCGTTCATGCGTGGTCGCTCATCAAGGGCGAATTCAGGGAACACCTGAACCCCTACAATAATTTTCTGGCACGTAAAATCGAGGAAACGGCGAACGAGATGGGTACCAGTCCGCCGCAACGACCGCAAGGTTCGGCACTTCCCGATGCGCTGGATGCGCAA
>JAHENE010000229.1 GCA_024643305.1 Thiobacillaceae bacterium
ACAGCACTGGCATCTTGCTGGAATTTTCCATGCGTCCGGTTACGCGGCGGCGCTTGCGACTCAATACATCTTCAGCGGAAGAAGCCGCCTGGCTTGCGAAAAAAATGGACGAAGAGTGCACGCGTTTCGGCTGCCGGATAAGACTTGAACCCGACCTGACATTTCAGCTCGGCTGGAAAAGCAACCCGGCAACCTAGGCATCGTTATTTGGGCGCGTAGGCCAACTCCAGTCGAAATTCCCGGCCCGGCGTGGAATAGCCATGCACCAGCGAGTAGTCCGCATCCAGCGCATTGATCACCCGCCCGGCAAGCTTCCAGTCATTAGCCACCGCATAATTACCGGAAAGATTCAGACTGGCGTAGCCCGGCACCGTAATGCGAGTGTATTCGGTTACATGCACATCCGGATGCGGCCCAGAGGCGACGATTTCGGCCTGCCAGCCAAACTTTCCAATGCGGTCGGACAGGGCAAAACTGCCATGGCGTTGGGCGCGGCGCAGCAGCAATTGCCCGCTATCGGCATCCTCTGGATTTTGCAAAGTGAGCGCAGCGCGCGCGTCAAGCCCGGCCAGCTTGCCGTTCCACGCCAGTTCCACGCCGCGATTGCGGGCCTTGCCGATATTGACGTTGGTAGGCCAAACATAAGCGATCATGTCTTCAGTGCGGCTGGCAAACAGCGTGGCCTGAACAAACTGGCCGCCGCTGGCATAACTCAGACCCAGTTCTGCGTTGCGCGCACGCTCTGGCTTCAAATCGGGATTACCTCCCCACCAGGAGGGCAGGTAAAGTTCGTTGAAGGTGGGTGCCTTGAAGGCGGTGCCAATCGCTGCATGCAGCTTGAGCGCGGGCGTCAAGTTGTAGCCATAAGCTGCACGACCCGTAGTATGGCCGCCAAAGTCGCTGTATCGATCATGCCGCAGGCTCAGGTCGAAATCGTGCGCGCCAAGGCGCACGCCCACGCCACCATAGGCGCTGGCGGATTGGCGCCCGGTTTCGCTGTAGGACTGATTGCTGTCCAGTTTCTGGTCCTGCGCTTCGACGCCAAAACGGAACGAATGCCTGCCCATGGCCAGGGTGTTTTCCCAATGAAGCTGGTCTATTTGCGTGCGGTAGTGGTCGACAGCCATGCCATTCAGATCGCTGTCCAGTTCATCGCTGCTGCGCCCGGCAGTCAGTCTGGAGGTCCAGTTTTGCAGCGGCCTGCCCTCAACATAGAGCGAATACGCCGCAAGGTTCTGCTCTGAATGGTTGGAATAATTGCCGTCGAGTTCCACATCGGCACGGTTTTGCCGCGCGCTCACGCCCCAGGAGAGAGTGTCGCCGAACCGCTGCGAAAGACGGAAATTGAAATGTGTGTTGCGGGTGCTGTCATTGTCCGCGTCTGCAGGCAAATAACTGTCGTAGGGATCGATTGCCGGATTGTCCGTCGCGTAATATTTCCTCACCGAAGAAAACCCGCCGCTGCGGGTTTGCCCGGCAGACAAATCAAACCTCAAGCCCGGCTTGACCTCGCCACCGACACCGGCGTTGATGTTGCGAAAATCATCCGTACCCAGCGCGACGCCCAGCCTGGGCTTGACCTCGCCACGGCCCTGACGCGTAAAAATGCGCACCACGCCACCGATGGCATCCGAACCATAAACGCTGGACACATTGCCGCGTACGATCTCGATGCGTTCGATGTCATCAAGTGATAAATGCTCGATCGCTGCAGTGCCGGCGGAAACGGAATTGACACGCAGGCCATCGACTAGAACCAGAGTGTGGTCCGATTCCGCCCCCCGCAACCGAATGGCCGCCTGCGAACCGAAGCCGCCTGTTTGCGAAATTTCCACGCCAGGCAAACCCTGCAACAGCGTGGGCAGGTCGATTGCGGCGGAGGCCTCGATGTCTGCGCGGGTTAAAACGGTGGTTGCAGCCAGCGTGTCGGAAAGTTTTTGCGGCGCCCGCGTGGGTGTAACGACGATTTCATCGCCGATGAAGACGGGCAGTTCTTCGGCATGGACGGGCAAGACAAGGGCAAGCGCTGAAGCGAGCGCGGCAGTGCGAAACAGCATGATGGTGAGATTCCTGTTTTCTGCGCCAGAATCCCCGCTGGCGGGTTGAAGGGCGGCAAATCTGCCGTTTCAGGCCGGTATCCGGGCTTGCGCATGAGGTGTTTCGTCTTCCCACCCGAAGGCAGTGACAGCTTGAAACACCGGACAACAACGCTCACCGTTGCGGGGGCAGCACAGGTCTGTCGTGCGGACACGATCACCTGTTTCCCGTTTAACCCTGGCCGCCTGATGTCGGCCGGAGCACCTGAAGCGCGCATTCTACCTCAGGACGCATATGCAAAAACCTGCCAGGATGGGGTATAGTTTCCGTGACTTTTTGAGAGACCCTCGATGGATAGAGAACTTGCCGCCCTGGCGCAGAAAATTCAGCTTGCCTCCGAGTTGTGCCAGCGCCTGCGCAAGGAAAACCAGAATCTGCGACAGGATCTGGCTTCCGCGCAGCAAAAGGTCAAGTTGCTCAACGCCAAACTTGATGGCGCCAAGACCCGGGTTGAGCACCTCATCGACAACCTGCCAGCCACATGACCACCACGCGCACCATCGAAATCAGCCTGCTGGGACGAACCTTCAAGGTCCCCTGCAGCAAGGAAGAGGAACCGGAACTAATCGCGGCTGTTGAATACCTTGACGGCAAGATGCGCGCCATCCGCGAGAACAGCAAGGTGATTGGCGTCGAGCGCATTGCCATGATGGCAGGCCTGAATATCGCACATGAACTATTGTCTTCCGGCGGTGGCAACAACCGCGAGCCGGAATACCGCGAGAAGCTTTTGGCCATGGAAGCCGAGCTGGATCGCGCTCTTGCCGACCAGGACAAGCTGTTCGATCAGGCCTGATCGGGACTGTTCGTTCACCACAAAGCTTCTGTTAAACTTGTTTCGCCCCCTGCGGTGTTCGAGTTTGTCTGCAATTTCTCTGAACCAATGCATACTTGCAAGGCCGCGGCCAATTCCGATGCGGGTGTGCGCGCAACACGTCTTGTGTGCCCAAAGCATCTTCGGCTGCAGCCATCTTGAACCCAGGTTCAAGAGTCTGCCGGCAAGCACGGCACAGGCGGGGTGCACTTTTCCGGTGTTAAATCAACACACCCACACTTTGTCGGCTTCGTCGCCCTCTCATCGGCTTCGCGTGATCATCACTGATCCAACAATGGAATAGTCACATGGCTACCCGCATCCACGACAAAAAGACTCTCCGTAAAAAAGCGCGGGCCGCACGGGCCGCGCTGTCGCCGGCGTATCGCCCGCAGGCGGTGCGCCGGACTTTGCAAAACGCCCTGCATGCAGGCCTTTATTTAAAGGGTAAACGCTGGGGGTTTTACCTGCCGGTAGGGGATGAATTCGACGTGCTGCCCCTGATTAATCAGGCGCTGCACATGGGCAAGGATTGTTATCTGCCGATTACCGCCAACCGCATTGCGCAACCCTTGCGTTTTGCCAGGCTGGATGGCAATCACGGCCTCACACACAATCGCTACGGCATTATCGAACCGCATGCACGCAATTTGATGAGCGCGCGCTGGCTGGATGTCATGATCATGCCTCTGGTGGGTTTTGA
>JAHENE010000230.1 GCA_024643305.1 Thiobacillaceae bacterium
TTCAGGCGGTCCGGTGGGGCTGGACAATCTTGCTGCCGCCATCGGCGAAGAGCGTGACACGATTGAAGACGTGCTGGAGCCCTATCTTATCCAGCAGGGGTTTCTTCAGCGCACCCCCAGGGGCAGGATTGCAACGCCGCATGCCTACCGGCATCTCGGTTTTGCTGCGCCCGCTTCTGCGCCGGATTTGTTCGAGAAGCAATGACGGCAGGAAGCCGCTCTGCAGCTTTCTCTTGGCCGGTACGGGTTTACTGGGAGGACACCGATGCCTACGGCGTCGTCTACTACGCGAATTACCTCAAGTTCCTGGAGCGTGCCCGCACCGAATGGCTGCGCAATATTGGTTTCGAACAACCTGAACTGATCGCACGCTATCAAGGCGCGTTCGTGGTGCGCCGGGTGGAAGCGGATTACCTGTTGCCGGCGCGCTTCAACGATAATCTTGTTGTCGATGTCTCATTATTTGAACGGAACCGTGCCAGCCTTGTCATGTCTCAGCGCGTGTTGCGCGGCGACGAAGTATTGATGAATGCACGCGTGATTCTGGTCTGGGTGGGCGAGAAGTCATTCAAGCCTGCTGGAATGCCGGAAGAAATTCTCGAGTCGCTAAAAAATATTTAGGAATTGATATCTTGGAAGTCACGCAAAACCTCTCCTTGCTCCATTTGATTCTGCAGGCAAGCGTTCCCGTCAAATTCGTACTGGGAATATTGCTGGCAGCGTCATCCATGTCATGGTGGCACATCTTCCTTAAGCTGTTTGCGCTTAAACGTGCAATGGCTGATACCGAGAGCTTCGAAAAGGAATTCTGGGGTGGCGCCGAGTTGAATGTTCTGTTTCAGCGGGTTAGCGAGAATCGTGAAGAGGCGGGTGAAATAGAACGCATCTTTGAGGCGGGTTTCCGCGAGTTTCTCAAATTGCGGCGGCAAGCAGGGGCTTCGGTCAATGTCATCATGGACGGCACGCGCCGCGCCATGCGGGCCGCTTTCCAGCGCGAAATGGATGGCTTGGAGTCGCACCTTTCCTTTCTGGCGACAGTCGGTTCGGTATCGCCCTATGTTGGCTTGTTCGGCACGGTGTGGGGCATCATGCTGGCATTCCAGAGTCTGGCCTCCGTCGCGCAAGCCACGCTGGCACAAGTGGCACCCGGCATTGCCGAAGCCTTGATCGCAACCGCCATGGGTCTGTTTGCCGCCATTCCCGCCGTGGTGGCTTACAACCGTTATACCCATGACATCGACCGCCTGAGCATTCGCATGGAAAGTTTCATGGAGGAGTTTTCCAACATCCTGCAGCGGCAGGCAACCAAACCGGCCTGATTTATGGCGCGTGTCCGCAAGCAAGTTGCTGCCATCAACGTCGTGCCGCTCATCGATGTGATGCTGGTGCTGCTGGTGGTGTTCATGATCACCGCGCCCTTCATCAATCCTGGCCAGGTGGAATTGCCCAGTGTGGCCAGGACAGCAAGCACTCCAAGTTTGCCGCTGGAAGTGATGATCAGGGCCGATGGGCGGATCATCCTGCGAGATCGCGCATCGGGCAACAAGGAAATCCCGGTGTCACGTGCGAAGTTGTCCGGCGAGGTGCGACGCATACTTCAATCCCATCACGACCAGCCCGTGGTGATTTCAGCCGACAAGAACGTGCGCTATGAAGAAGTCATGAATGCCATGTCAGTGTTGCAGGCAGCCAAGGTGACGCGGATCGGCCTTCTGGCAAAACCAGCGCAATGAACTATGCCTTGCCAAGGGAAGACGTAACAGCAGGGCTGCTTGCGGCCGCCGTGCACGGTTTCTTTGTTTTGCTGCTTGTATTCGGATTGTCTTGGCAGATACACGATCCGCAACCAATCATGGCCGAACTGTGGCAAAGCATGCCCGAGCCATCGCGTCCCGCTCCAATTCCATCCCCTCAGCCAACACCAGCGCCCCAGCCACAGTTCAGGCCCCAGCCTGTTCCCGAAAACAAGGCTGCCGATATCGCCCTGGAAAAAAAGAAACAGCAAGAAGAGCGCAAAAAAACAGAAGCATTGGCCCTGGAGGAGAGGCGCAAGGAAAAGCTGCTCAAGCAGAAGCTGGCCAAGGAAGAGGAAAGAAAACGCAAAGAAGAACTACAGAGCAAGGAAGAAGCAAGGCGTTTGGAACTCGAACTTCAACATGAAGCTGCTCAATTGGAAGCCGAGCGCGTAAAGCGCGAGCAGGAAAAAAAGCATGCAGAACTCAAACGCCGGGAGGATTTGCAGCGCGAGGAAGAGGAATTGCAGCAACGCATGCTGGACGAATCGCTTGCCAGAGAAGCCTCGCAGATCAAGGCCAAGGCGGCTGCCGATCAGCGCGCTTCTGAAGTTTCCAAAATTGTTGCGCAGTACAAAGACATGATTAGCGCCAAGGTTCGCGGCAACACTCGGCTGCCGGATAACCTCGCAGGCAACCCTGAGGCAGAATTCGAGGTGAGCGTGTTGCCTACCGGTGAAATCACCAAGGTCAAGCTGACCAAGGGTAGCGGCAATGCCGGATATGATCAGGCCGTGCAGCGTGGAATTGAAAAATCCACCCCCTTGCCGTTGCCGACAGACAAATCTGCGGCAGCAGAATTCCGGAATCTGCTGCTCAAGCACAAGGCGCGCGAATAAGCGCCCTTCATAAGGCTGTAGCCTGCCCTGTGTTAAACTTGAACAGTTGTTTTCAAACTTCGGGGCTGCCGTGTTTTCCCTGCCACGTTTTATTATTCTGATGCTGTTGCCGCTAGCGGCTGGCGTTCTTGGCGCGCGCGCGCATGCGGCCCTGGAAATCCAGGTAACCGGCGGTGCAGCCAACAAAATCCCGCTTGCGCTGATGCCGTTTCAGTCCGGGCCGAGCAGGCTTGATCCCGAGCTGACTGAAATTATTGGCCAGGACCTGCTTCGCTCCGGCCAGATCGGTCTTGTCCCGGGAACTGCGGGCCAACAGATTTACGAGCCATCGCAGATCAATTACCCACTTTGGCGTGGCAAGGGTGCGGATGCCATCGTCATGGGGCGCGTTGTAAATTTGCCGGGCGGTCGATTTGATGTGCAATTTCGCCTGATCGATGCAATCAGACAAACCCAGCTGGCCGGCTTGAGTTTCAATATCGGCCCGGAGCAGTGGCGCGCAGCTGCACACAGGATCGCCGATATCATTTACGAAAAACTGACTGGTTCGCCCGGCGTTTTCAGTACGCGCATTGCCTATGTCCAAAAGCGCGGCAAGCAGTATGAATTGCGCGTGGCGGATGCGGATGGACAGAACGGCCAGACAGTCGTACGTTCGAATGAGCCGCTGATATCCCCTGCCTTTTCTCCGGAAGGGGGGCGACTGGCTTATGTATCCTTTGAGGACAGAAAGCCGGTGGTGTATGTGCAGTCGCTTCGCGATGGGAGCAGACGCACCGTTGCTTCTTTCAAGGGCTCAAATTCCGCGCCGGCGTGGTCTCCGGATGGAAATCGCCTGGCAGTAACCTTGACGCGCGATGCAGGCTCGCAAATTTACCTGATCAATGCCGATGGCAGCGGCCTGAAGCGGCTTACCGTCAGCAGTGCCATTGACACCGAGCCGGCATGGTCGCCAGACGGACAATGGATTTACTTTACTT
>JAHENE010000231.1 GCA_024643305.1 Thiobacillaceae bacterium
GTTTGTGGGTAGCCATTGCCGCTTTCTTCGGCTTTGGCCTGGCTTTGTCGTTGACACCTTGCGTATTCCCGATGATTCCGATTCTGTCGGGCATTATTGCCGGCCAGAAAAACGTTACCCATGCAGGTGGTTTTTTCCTGTCGCTGTCCTACGTGCTGGGCATGGCCATTACCTATGCCATCGTTGGCATCATTGCTGCAAAATCCGGCACGCTTCTGTCCAATGCACTGCAGAACCCGATCGCAATCGGTATCGGTGCTTCAATCTTCGTGGGGCTGGCACTGTCGATGTTCGGCTTCTATGACCTGCAGCTTCCCAACGCGCTTCAAAGCAAGCTCACCGAGACCTCCAACAAGCTGCATGGCGGGCATTTCACCGGCGTATTCGGCATGGGCGCCCTCTCAGCACTGATAGTCGGGCCATGTGTGGCTCCGCCCCTGGCAGCGACACTGGCATACATCGCAAATACCGGTGACAGCATCAAAGGTGGCCTGTCGCTCTTTTTCCTGGCGCTGGGCATGGGGGTTCCGCTGCTGGCCGTAGGCATGTCGGCAGGCACACTTCACCTCAAGGCGGGGGCGTGGATGAACGGGGTCAAGTATTTCTTCGGCGTAGCCATGCTGGGTGTCGCGATCTGGCTGATTTCACCCTTCCTCCCTTCCTGGGTGAACATGGCCTTGTGGGCTTCGCTGCTGGTGATTTCCTCGGTCTACCTGCATGCGCTCGATTCCCTGCCGCAGCATGCCAGGGGCTGGCAAAAATTCTGGAAAGGTGTGGGTGTCGTGCTGCTTATCTCCGGAATAGGTCTGTTACTGGGCGCCCTGGGTGGCAGCCGTGACATCCTGCAACCCCTGACCGTTTACCAAGGCGTATTGGGCAGTCCGGTGGGTGCCCCTGCCGCTCAGGCAACGCACGGGCTCAGTTTTGAAAGGGTTAAAACCAGCACAGAGCTTGACGCCAAACTGGCAGCAGCAAAGGCGGCAGGCAAACCTGTCATGCTCGATTTCTTTGCAGACTGGTGCGTTTCATGCAAGGAAATGGAGAAATTCACCTTCTCCGATCCCCTCGTCCAGGCTCGCCTCAAGGATGCCGTGCTGCTGCAAGTGGATGTGACAGCCAATTCTGACGACGACAAAGTCCTTCTCAAGCGTTTTGGCTTGTTCGGGCCGCCCGGGCTGACTTTCTGGAACGCCCAAGGTCAGCAGTCCGCGCACAAGGTCATTGGATACGAAAAGCCTGACAGATTCCTCGCCAGCCTCGACAAGGCGCTTTGATGACGCGCCAAAACCAGATCATCGCCCTCGTGGCGGTACTGGCGCTGGTGGCCGGGTTTGTTTTTGCAAGCCGATTCAAGCAGCCAGCACCTGCACAACCGGGCGCAGCTGAGGCACTACTGACCGCGCAGTTGAAAGACACGCAAGAAGAAACGCATAGCCTGACGCAATACAGGGGCAAAGTGCTGGTAGTAAACTTCTGGGCCACCTGGTGTCCACCCTGCCGAGAGGAAATCCCGCTCTTTATTCAGGCCCAAACCAAATTTGCCTCTAACGGGCTGCAATTTGTCGGCATCGCGCTGGATAACCCCCAGAAAGTTGCCAATTTTGCTCAGGAATTTGCCATTAACTACCCCGTTCTGATCGGCGGCATCAACGAATCCGAGGCGCTGCGCAAACTTGGCGATCCCGGCGGCGGTCTGCCATTTACCCTGATTTACGACCGCAAGGGCAATTTGCGCGAAAAAGTCCTTGGCGGCCTTGATAAACAACGACTTGAGCAGTTAATCGCGCCGTTAATCTAACTCCAATTTAACGTCAATATCTGGACATTTTCCAGGAAGTTGTAGCAAACTTGCGCCCATGCCGAAATCGACCAGCACTCGCAAGGGCGGAAAAGGGGTGGCTTTATCCAAGGCCATTCTTGTTTTGCACGGCCCCAATCTCAACATGCTTGGAAGCCGCGAGCCTCAGCACTATGGACTTTCTACCCTGGAAGACATCAATCAGGCCTTGATCGCCCGGGCCGGCGCATGCGGGGTCAGCGTGGAAACCTTTCAGAGCAACATCGAAGGCGAGCTGATCGACCGGGTACACCAAGCCAAACAGGACGGTGCTGATTTCATCATCATCAATCCTGCCGGCTATACCCACACCAGCATCGCCCTGCGCGACGCACTGGCTGCAGTGGACATCCCCTTTGTGGAAGTGCATCTGTCAAATATCCACGCGCGGGAATCCTTCAGGCACCATTCCTATTTTTCCGACCTAGCCATCGGTGTCATTGCCGGGCTGGGTGCTCAGGGCTACGAGCTTGCGCTGGAATTTGCCCTCCGTCATTTACATGTGAAAGTCACAAACCATGGATCTCAGAAAACTGAAAAAACTCATTGATCTGGTGGAAGAATCCGGCATTGCGGAGCTGGAAATCACCGAAGGCGAGGAGAAAGTACGCATCGCGCGCATTGTGCCTGGCAACCAGCCAGTCTATATGAATGCGCCTATGCCCGCCCCAGCCGCACCGGTTGCCGCCGCCCCCGCCCCAGCCGCACCGGTTGAGGCTGCCCCGGCCGAACCTGAAGGCCATGTGGTGCGTTCGCCCATGGTTGGCACCTTCTACCGCTCACCCTCACCCGGCGCCAAATCATTCATCGAAGTAGGCCAGTCTGTCTCCTCGGGGGACACGCTCTGCATCATTGAAGCCATGAAACTGCTGAATGAAATCGAAGCTGACCAGGGTGGCGTGATCAAGGCCATTTTGGTCGAGAACGGTCAGCCGGTCGAATACGGCGAGCCTCTGTTTATTATTGGGTGAGATACGCAGGGTGAGGGGTAAGGCGCAAGCTGCACTCGTCTCACGCCTCGCACCTCACGCCTTACCTGGGTGTATCCATGTTTGAAAAGATTCTAATTGCCAACCGCGGCGAAATCGCCTTGCGCATCCAGCGCGCCTGCCGGGAGATGGGCATCAAAACGGTGGCCGTGCACTCCGAAGCAGATCGCGACGCCAAATACGTAAAGCTGGCCGACGAGTCGGTGTGCATCGGCCCCGCACCGTCCAGCCAGTCCTACCTCAACGTTCCCGCCATCATCGCGGCGGCGGAAGTCACCGATGCAGAAGCCATTCATCCAGGTTACGGCTTCCTTTCGGAAAACGCAGACTTTGCCGAACGCGTGGAATCTTCCGGTTTTGTCTTTATCGGCCCGCGTCCGGACTCCATTCGCCTGATGGGTGACAAGGTAGCCGCCAAGGATGCCATGAAAAAAGCCAAGGTACCTTGCGTACCCGGGTCCGAGGGTGCGTTGCCCGATGACAACGAAGAAGTTCTGCGCATCGCCCGTGAAGTCGGCTATCCAGTGCTTATCAAGGCTGCTGGCGGCGGCGGCGGACGCGGCATGCGCGTTGTGCACACCGAGGGCGCGTTGCTAAACGCCGTGCAAATGACCAAAACGGAGGCGCAATCCGCGTTCGGCAACCCCATGGTATACATGGAGCGTTACCTGCAAAAACCGCGTCATATCGAATTCCAGGTGCTGGCCGACGAGCATGGCAACGCCATCCATCTGGGCGAGCGCGACTGTTCCATGCAGCGCCGCCACCAAA
>JAHENE010000232.1 GCA_024643305.1 Thiobacillaceae bacterium
AGGTCTCATTGAATTCATCGAAGATACGCTGTTCGGACTGATCGCGCGGCTGTTAACAGAAACGCCTGACCCCGCCAAACAGGTGGAAGCCATTCTTTCCTTGCTGCTCAGCTTTTCAAAAAAGAACCGCGGCATGACGCGCGTGCTCATCGGCGAGGTGCTGGTCAATGAAGACCCACGCCTGCAAAAGCGCATCAATCAACTACATGACCGCCTGGAAACCCAACTCAGGCAATGCCTGCGCTTTATGGACACAGGGCACACCGGCAAGGACCCCAAGCTGTTGGCCAACATGTACATGGCCATGGTGGTAGGCCGCTGGTACCAGTTTACAAAGAGCGGGTTCGAACGAGACCCGGCTGGAGACTGGACTTCGCTGTGGCGCGAACTGGCACTGCCGCTCGATAACAAACTACCCGCCTAGCGTTGCCTGCATACCGGGCACGCGGCATCACGCGGGACTTGCACCTGACGCAAGCTGCTGCCCAGTGCATCGTAGAGCGTCAATCTGCCCACGGCCGTCTGGCCAACACCTGCCAGGAGTTTGACGGCCTCCACGGCCTGCATGGACCCGATTATGCCTACCAACGGCGACAACACCCCGGCCTCGCTGCAGCGCGGGCCTTCTTCGACACTTTCTGGAAACAGACAGTGATAGCAGGGTGAGTCAGACTGCCTTGTGTCGAACACTGCAAACTGCCCCGCAAAACCCAGCGCGGCGCCGCTCACCAAAGGTTTTCCGGAAACCACACAACCCCGGTTAACAGCATGGCGGGTGACAAAATTGTCCGAGCAGTCCAGAACCACATCGACCCCCGCAACCACTGCCGCAAGTGACGCACCCTCCAGCCGCTCATCCAAAGCTTCAATCTGGACAGTCGGGTTTATTGCGCGAATACTGTCGCTCAATGAATGTGCCTTGTTGATCCCAATTGCCGATGTGTGGTGCCCGATCTGCCTCTGCAAGTTGGTGAGGTCAACCTTGTCCGCATCAGCAATGACCAGCCTGCCCACGCCCGCCGCACCCAGATAAAGCGCGGCAGGGCAACCCAGCCCCCCAGCACCGACGATCAGTACCGAGCCTGAATGCAGTCTTTCCTGCCCATCAATACCAATCTGGGGCAGCAGGATGTGGCGGCTATAGCGGAGCAGGTCATCATCATTCATGCAGGGATGGTAAAACTGGGAAAGTGTAAAAAAACAGCGGGGTTGAAAAGCCAGGCCTACTTATATTCGCGCCACTCTTCCGGCGTCTCATCCTTGTCGCCATGCAAATGCTGTTCATACACGCGTGCGAAGACCTGTTGAGATTTTGCATCGGGGGCGTTGATTACGAGGTTCTCGCGCTGCACCTGTTCGCAAAAATGAATCAATGCGCGTCTGACCTTTTGCAGCAAGCTGTTATCGAGGTGGAAGCCCTGCAGTTCCAGTGCTTTTTCAAGGCCTTGCAAAGTGTAGTGCCTGACGTTGTATTGAATGACCAGTATGCAGGAACGTTCGCCTTCAGTCCCGGCCTGTATGCCATCCAGCCCATCGAGCAGAGCCCGGGCACGTTCCGCCTGCCCTGCGGGCAGGTCATGGAAAACGATTTCCCGGATTTTATCGAGGTCACTAGGCAGCATAAGCAGGCGCGCGTTACCGATACGTTTTCAGTATCGCGCCTGCCTGACAGCAAAGCAAGCAAAAACCCTCGCCTTACTTGCCCTGAATGATGCTTATCCCTTTCAGCAGATTCAATGCCTGATTGACCTGATAGTCGTTCTTGGAAACCACTTCGCCCGGTTCAAGCGGCTTGACTTCAGGTTTTTTGCCGCCTTTGTCCTCCTTGCCACCCTTTTCATGGGCCTTGGCAGGCTCGACGGGCTTGGTCGGCATCACATCCTCTCCATCCGGGTTCTCCAGATGCTTTGCCAGGTCTGCTTCGCGTATGCTGAAATCTTCATCCACAGGGCTGTTGGGGTCTTCCACCTTGATGTCGGGCTCAATGCCCTTGGCCTGAATGGAACGCCCCGAAGGGGTGAAGTAGCGTGCAGTGGTCAGCTTGATCGCCGTATCGCTGTTCAGCGGCAGGATGGTCTGCACCGAGCCCTTGCCAAAAGTCTGCGTGCCCATAATGACAGCGCGCTTGTGATCCTGAAGTGCACCGGCAACAATTTCAGAAGCCGATGCCGAACCACCATTGACCAGCACCACCATCGGCACAGTCTTGACGCTTTCCGGCAAACCTTTCAGGTAGTCGGCCTGCATCGGGCGCAGGTAGTTTTCATGACTTGCAGTCAGCCGCATCTTCGCGTCATCGGTACGGCCTTCGGTATAAACCACCAGCGAGTCGGGTTTGAGGAAAGCTGCGCCAACCGCTACCGCACCATTCAAAAGGCCACCAGGGTCGTTGCGCAAATCCAGCACCAGCCCCTTGAGCGGCTCCTTGTTGTCCTTGTACAGCTTTTGCAATGCTTCGGCGAGTAGTTCGCCAGTATGCTCCTGGAATTGCGTGACACGGACATATCCATAACCCGGCTCAACCAGCTTGAATTTGACGCTCTTGATTTTGATAACCGCGCGTGTAATCTTGACCGTGAAAGGTTTCTGTTCGCCCTTGCGCAATATTGTCAGGTCAATCTGCGAGCCGGGCTTGCCGCGCATGCGCTTGACCGCCTCGTTCAGGGTCATGCCCTTGACCGGAGTCTCGTCCAGCTTGATGACCAGATCGCCGCTCTTGAGACCGGCACGATAGGCTGGCGTGTCCTCGATGGGCGAGACCACTTTGACAAAGCCGTCTTCCATGCCGACTTCAATACCCAACCCGCCAAACTCACCCTGAGTGCCAACCTGCAGATCCTTGAAATCTTCTTCGTTCAAATAGGCTGAATGCGGGTCCAGGCTGGACAACATGCCGTTGATGGCGCCGGTGATGAGTTTCTTGTCGTCGACCGGTTCCACATAGTCACTCTTGATCCGGGCGAACACATCGGTGAATGCTCGCAGCTCTTTTACAGGCAGAGGAATTGGCGCATCCTTGTCAGCCTGCGCGGAAAAATTCAACGTCAGCGCGAACCCCGCAACCAATCCCACGAAACTCGCCATTATCAATTTGCCGTATTGCCCTGCCATATTCAGTTTCATTTGATCCACGCCATCGGATTGATCGGACGGCTTTCATGCCGCAATTCAAAATACACACCCGGGCTTTCCTGCCCACCGCTGTTACCTACGGAAGCGACCGCTTCGCCCATTTTTACTGTGTCTCCCGCCTGCTTATACAGACTTTCATTATTGCTGTACAGGCTCATATAACCCTCGCCATGGTCCACGATCAGCAGGTTTCCAAACCCTCTTAACCACTCTGCAAAGGCCACCGTTCCCTGTGCGACCGCGCGAACTTCCGAGCCTTCCGGTGCGCGAATGAATAGACCTTTCCAACTCAAACCACCACCTTCCCTGGGAGTGCCGAACTGGTTCATGAGTTCCCCGCGGACCGGCAAGCGCAATTGGCCTTTCAAGCGCGAAAACAGCGTCCCGTCACGCCCGGGCTCCGGCACCAGGGTATTTACCGCGACAGGCTTCCCGCCCGTCGCCCCGCTTTGGCGCGTTG
>JAHENE010000027.1 GCA_024643305.1 Thiobacillaceae bacterium
ACCCGCGCAAAGGTCAGCCACCATTTCGCCGCGCCGCGCGCCTACCAGCAGGGCCAGCAACTGACTGCCTTCATCCTGTACTTCAAACACCCCCTTCTTGAATAAAACATGGCGCGACAAATCCAGCGGGGTTTTGATGCGTATGCCCCAGGGGGAAAAAGGTGTGGCCTGGGCTTCGACGCCCTGTTTTGCCAGCAATTCCAGAACGGCTTCGCGACTGTCTTTCAGGGTGTTGACGCGCAAATCCAGCGGAGCGGCGGTTTGCAGGCTGCGCCCCAAAGCGAGGATGCCCGAATCATCACGCTGGGTGCGCAGCGATTGCACCACCCACTCCGGCAGCTCGGCATGCACTTCAATGGGTGCCGCCTCGAGCGACTTCGATTTCAGCTCGGCCAGTTTGGCCCGATCCTTTTCGCGGGTGAAGGGTTCCAGGTCGCGCAGGCTGATGCCCTGGAAGCGTGCCAGCCACAGCAGCAGCCACAGTCGCGGTGTGCCTTCCGGCAGCAGCCAGCGCAGCGCCAGGAACTTTCTTAATACGCCATAAACACAATCAGCGATGAGGGCGCGATCCTGGCTGCCCAACTTGGGGTTGCGGCGAAAATAGGCAGACAGCAGCGCGTCGGCGGGTGCGGAGAATCGCAGCACCTCCACCAACAAGGTGCTTGCTTCCTGAAACTGGGCTGGGGTAAGTTTGAGAGACACGAGAAAGATTATGGAACTGACGCTTTACCGGGAAGCCCCGATTTTACGCGAGAGCCGGCATTTGCCGGCAGAAGTCTACAATCTCGCGCACCTCCTGCTTGCGCACGCCGCCGCACCATGTGTTTTTGTGCCTGTCCGCAGCATGCAGTACCTGGCGGTCATCGACCATGAAGAAATCGTGTTCGTCGATCGTGAGTTGCCCGGCCAAGTGCAATTGGCCTGGCAGAATTTCCAGCGTCAGGAAAGAACTTCACTTAACGAGCGCGTGGGATTTGATGTTGCGTTCTACACGCAGGAATCCCTGCAAGTCATGGCGCGGCTCCTGACTGAATTTCCCAAGGCCTTGCAGGCCATCGCGGAAAAGGATCGCATTGGAGAACCGGCCGCTGTGCTGCCGTTTCCCGGCAAGAAGGACTAGGGCTTATTCGCTCGAGCTGTCTTCTTTGTAGGGCAGCTTCACGTGACCGTAGCGGATGGCTAGCACTGCCATGGCCAGCAGCAAAATCGCGCCAGCCACCACAAGCATGCGGATCTCGGTGATGTTCTTCATTTCAAGAATCAGGTATCGCGCCAGCGCGATCATGGCGATGTACAAAGGGTAGCGGATGGGCAGCTTGCCCTGCCGGTAATACACCGACACCATTGAAAGCACTTCCAGGTAGAGGAACAGCAAGAGCAGGTCTGTCAGGCTAACCGTGCCGGCGCCAAACATGACCCGTACTTCGCTGGCCGCAGCGACTACCGTGGCAATGGCGATGATGCCAAGGCCGATATGCTCAAGAAGCTCCAGGGCAAACTTGTTGAAGTTTTTGATAAAGTTCGTGGGCATGCTTTGGGCCTTCTCCTTAAGCAGGAATGTCAGGCACCAGCTGCATGCCCAACTGCTCGATCTCATCTTTCAGCTGGAGTTTGCGTTTTTTCATGCGCTGCAGGGCAAGGCGATCATCAAATCCCGTGGCCTCAAGGTGGTTAAGCGCGGTATCGAGATCGCGATGCTCGGTTTCCAGTGCGGCAATGCGGACCTTGATGCGGACGGTTTCGGTATCACTCAGTGCGGGCATAAGCAGGCTCGGGGCATGTTTGAGTAGAATATACACTTTATAACAAGCAGGATCAGCCATGTCCCAGCCCCTTGTTGGTGTCGTCATGGGTTCTTCCAGCGACTGGGAAGTGATGCAGCATGCCGTTGCCCAGTTGCAGGCCTTCGGCATTGCCCATGAAGCGCGTGTCGTTTCCGCCCACCGCACCCCCGATCTGTTATACGAATACGCCGCCAGCGCCGAATCGCGGGGGCTCAAGGCCATCATCGCAGGGGCCGGCGGCGCGGCCCACCTGCCGGGCATGCTTGCCGCCAAGACCATCGTGCCGGTGCTGGGCGTGCCGGTGCCATCCAAGTATCTAAAAGGCCAGGACTCACTTTATTCCATCGTGCAGATGCCCAAGGGCATCCCCGTTGCCACCTTTGCCATCGGCGAAGCCGGCGCGGCCAACGCCGGGCTGTTTGCCGTATCCATGATCGCGCGGGACAACCCTGAGGTGGCAAAGAAACTGGAGAAATTCCGCGCGGAACTGACCGAATCCGTGCTGGCCATGCAGTTGCCAGAAAGCTAACCCAAACCGATGAGCAAGCTCCCTTTATTGCCGGGTGCCACGCTTGGCATCCTCGGCGGCGGCCAGCTTGGCCGCATGTTCACCATCGCCGCCCGCACCATGGGCTACAAGGTCATGGTGCTGGACCCCGACCCGCAAAGCCCGGCAGGGCAGATGGCCGACGTGCATTTGCAGGCCGACTACACTGACCACGGCGCGCTTAAAAAATTGGGCGAAGCCTGCGCAGCTGTCACCACCGAATTCGAAAACGTCCCTGCCGAAAGCCTGATCGAACTTGCGAAAAACTGCCGCGTCTCGCCTGGCGCGGATGCAGTCGCCATCGTGCAGGACAGAAGCCGGGAGAAATCCTGGCTTGCCGACAACGGCTTTGCCACCGCGCCCTTTGCGTTGATCAATAACGAAGCTGATCTGGAAGCAGGTGCGAAAGCGACAGGATTTCCCGCGATATTGAAGGTCAGCCGCTTCGGCTACGACGGCAAGGGCCAGTTCCGGGTTGCTTCCGCCGAAGAGCTCAAGGCCGCGTTTGCTGAACTGAAAGGCATTGCCTGCGTGCTGGAAGGTTTCGTCAATCTGGAACGCGAAGTCTCCGTGGTGCTGGCGCGCGACGATGCCGGCCAATGCGCGCTTTTCCCTGTCGCGGAAAACCGCCACGAAAACGGCATCCTCGATGTTTCCATCGTGCCGGCCCGGGTGGCGGATGCGCTTGCCCAGACCGCCATCGACATGGCGCGAAACGTTGCCGGCAAGCTTGGCTATGTGGGCGTGATGGCCGTCGAGTTTTTTGTTGCCGACGGCAAGCTGCTGGTCAATGAAATCGCGCCGCGCCCGCACAACTCCGGCCACTACACCCTGGATGCCTGCGCCACGGACCAGTTCGAACAGCAGGTAAGGGCGCTCTGCGGCCTGCCCTTAGGAGATACGCGCCTGCTGTCGCCGGTCGTCATGGTCAACATTCTCGGCGACCGCTGGGTAAACGGCGGCCCGCACTGGGACAAGCTGCTTGCCCACCCCAACATCAAACTGCACCTCTACGGCAAAGAAACCGCGCGCCCCGGGCGCAAGATGGGACACTTCAATGTGCTCGATGCAAACCTCGACGAGGCCTTGAGCCTGGCCGAAAACATGCGGCAAAAATTATGATTCATCCCGTTATCCTCTCCGGCGGTTCCGGCACACGGCTTTGGCCCCTGTCGCGCGCAGCGCTGCCCAAGCAACTGCTGCCGCTGGTGTCCGAGCGCTCCATGCTGCAGGAAACCGTACTGCGCCTAAGCGGACTGCCGGATGTCGGCACACCCATGGTGGTGTGCGGCAACGACCACCGCTTTCTGGTCGCCGAGCAGATGCAGGAAATCGGTGTGGAGCACCCTGCGCTGCTGCTGGAACCCATGGGACGCAACACTGCGCCCGCCGTCGCAATTGCAGCTTTTGCACTCATGGAGCAGGATGCCGATGCCGTCATGCTGGTGCTGCCGGCTGATCACCTTATTGCCGATACACCGGCGTTCCATCGCGCCATTGCTCGTGCGGCGAAGGCAGCCGAGGCGGGTTTGCTGGTCACTTTCGGCATCCAGCCCGATGCGCCCGAAACCGGCTACGGTTACATCCGCCGCGGTGAGTTGTTGGCAAACCTTGACGACACATATCGCGTGGGTGCCTTTGTGGAAAAACCCGACCACGCCACGGCAAAGACCTATGTGAAGAGCGGTGACTTTTTCTGGAACAGCGGCATGTTCGTGTTCAAGGCGGCGCGCTACCTGCAGGAACTGGAAAAACTCCGCCCCGATATCCTGGAAGCTGCGCGTGCCGCCTGGTCAAGCCGCAAGAGCGATCTCGATTTCTGCCGCCTGGATGCAGATGCCTTCGGCGCCTGTCCCTCGGACTCCATTGATTACGCCGTCATGGAAAAAACCGATGCCGCCGCCGTGGTGCCGGTCGACATGGGATGGAACGACGTCGGTTCATGGTCCTCGCTGTGGCAAACAGCCGCCACACGTGACGACAACGGCAACAGCGTGCGCGGCGATGTGTTGCTGGAAGAAGTCAGCAATTCCTACGTGCGCGCGGAAACGCGCATGGTGGCAGCGATAGGGGTAAAGGATATCGTCATTGTGGAAACGCCCGACGCCGTACTGGTTGCGCACAAGGACCAGGCGCAGCAGGTCAAGAAAATTGTCGAACGCCTGCACACCAGCGAGCGCGACGAACACATCAGCCACACTCGGGTTTACCGACCCTGGGGCTGGTACGAACAGCGCGACGAAGGCGCGCGCTTCCAGGTCAAGCGCATCATGTTGAAGCCCGGCGCCAAGATCTCCCTTCAGTCCCATAAGCACCGCAGCGAACACTGGGTGGTGGTAAACGGCACGGCGACCGTCACGCGCGGCGAAGACATCATTACCCTGCACGAAAACCAGTCCACCTACATCCCGGCCGGCATGGTGCACCGCCTGGAAAACAAAACTGATGATCCGCTGCACATCGTCGAAATCCAGTCCGGCAGTTACCTGGGCGAAGACGACATCGTGCGGCTGGAAGACATTTACAAGCGTGATTGATCAACGCGCATACCGTTAACCGTAGGTTTGATAGGTTGCGGCGCATGGCTTCTTCCCCCACCAGACTACCCGATTACCGCAGCGCCTTGCTGCCGATTCTGGCTGGGCCAGCCGATTGCCGCCGGTTGCTGGCAGAGGCGGACACCACCTTCCTGAATTTCATTCTGTCGCAGGATCTTGGACCGCTCTGGCATTACACGCTGCAGAACGCAGGCTTGCTGGAAGGCTTGCCGCCAGAAACCGTTGAACCCCTGTCCGGATCGCGCAGAGTTGCTGTGGCGTCATATCTGGCGCAGCGGGCAGCGTTGGAAAAACTGGGCAAGATGTTTGATGGCCAGGACATCGCCTATGCGGTAATGAAGGGAGTCCATGTGCGCGAATGCGCTTATCCCGAGGCTTCACTCAGAACGTCCTGTGATATCGATATTCTGGTGTTGCCGGGAAAAAAGCAAATGGCGGCACGGTTGCTTGTTGACGCGGGCTACAAGCTACATGCCGATCCCGCCAACATCAGCCACGAAGCGACATTCAGCAACCCACCGGTTGATATTGATCTGCATTGGGACATCATGCGGCCGGGGCGCACCCGCATAGACATGGCAGCCGGCCTTCTCGATCGGCGCCAACGCATCAATGGCATTTGGGGGTTGTCGGACAACGACACGCTTTTCCTGATGCTGACGCATCCGGCATTCACCAAGTACGTGTGCTCTCCAAATATGGGGCTGGCGCGCGTGGCGGATTTCCTGCTCTGGATAAAGCGCAGACAAATCGAATGGCCGGCAGTTTTGCGATTGCTCGATCAGGCTGGATTGAAAACAGCCGCCTGGACCATGCTTGCCTGGTATTCGATGCTTGCCCCGGAACAATCCCTTGCATTGCTGTCCGAGTGGCGTAGCAGTGTGCGCCCCGGAAAATTGCGCTCGGCCTATCTTCAATATTGGTTGACGCATGATTTGCCAAGCAGGTTGATAAACCAACCCTTACCTATACAAATTGGCTTCACGTTGGCCATGCATGACAAAATGGCTGATGCATTGCACGCGTTGAGCGGCTTGCGCATTGCACGCAAAACCGCAATGCGTGACGTTGCCTTGCTTGTGGGCGGACAGGACAAGTTGGCGAACGGATAAATGAAAGACTCTGATTACAGATTCCTGCTCCAGCATGCCTACGCCTACAGGGGGATGCTTGCACTGAGCGCCTTGATGATGGTGGCCGAAAGCGGCGTGGCGCTGGCTGTGCCCTGGTTGGGCGGCCGGGTCGCAGAAGGGCTGCTGTCGAGCGCGCTCCGCAACACGGGTATCGTGCTGCTGGCCTTGCTGATACTTTTTGCTGTGCAGGCATTGCTCAAGTTTGGCAACACCTACCTATTGAGCCGAAGTGCTGAACATATCCTCGCTGACCTGCGTATCCGGCTCTACGACCACCTCCAGGCATTGCCACTAAGCTTTTACCATCAGCGTCGTCAGGGCGAGATACTGTCCCTGCTCACCTACGATGTCGAGAGGCTGAGCGGTTATGTAACCGGCACCTTGCTTAGCGTGGTTCCCCTGCTCATTACCGTGGCAGGCGCACTGGTGTTCATGTTCCGTATCGACCCTACGCTTTCGCTGATTGCCGCGATACTCATCCCGCTGTTCTATCTCATGCTTAAAATCGTCGGCCGCCGACTGCGCCCCCTTGCCAGCCAGTTGCAGGAAGCGCATGCCGGTGCGGTAGCCATCGCCGAAGAAAACCTCGGCATGCTGCCTGCCATCAAGACCTTTACCCGCGAGCCCCAGGAATCCGAGCGCTACCGCAGGCAGATCAATCAAATCCTGAGCCTGAGTGCCAGACAGCGCGCAATTTATTCAGGGCTTGGCCCGGCCGTGCAGTTGCTGGCAGCAGCCGGCATCGTGCTGGTGCTTTGGCTGGGAGGTGAACGCATCACAGGCGGCACGATGAGCCCCGGCGAACTGGTCACTTTTTTGCTCTACACAACGCTGCTCACCCGTCCGGTCAGCGCACTGGCCGATGTTTACGGCCAGACCCAGGGCGCACGTGGCGCCCTGCAGCGTCTTCAGGATGTAATGACAGAGCGGCCTGAACCCTTTACACGGACGGCGCATGAGTTGCCGCAAGTGCGCGGCGAAATAGCATTTCGCAATCTTGGCTTTGCTTACCCTGGCCGCAAGCCCGTGCTGGAAAACTTCAACCTGCACATCAAGGCAGGCGAAACCATCGCCATAACCGGCGAGAATGGTGCAGGTAAAAGCACGCTCGCCCATCTGCTCATGCGCCTGCACGAGCCCGAGTCAGGCCAGATACTCATCGACGGAACGGACGTCGCGGCGGTAAGCCTTACCAGCCTGCGCAGCCAGATTGGCGTGGTTCCCCAACACGTACTGCTGTTCAACGGCACAGTGCGCGACAACATCGCTTATGGACGCCTCGATGCGGTTACAGAATCCATCGAACACGCCGCCAAGCTTGCACGTGCGCACGACTTCATCCTCAAACTCCCCAATGGTTACGACACCCTCATCGGTGATCAGGGTGTTCGTCTTTCCGGCGGCCAACGCCAACGTATTGCGCTGGCTCGCGCGCTTCTCAAGAACCCGCCCATCCTCATCCTGGACGAAGCCACCGCCATGTTCGACCCAGAGGGGGAGCGTGAATTTCTGGAAGAAAGCCGGCAAGTCCTCAAGAACCGCACCGTCCTGCTGATTACTCATCGCCCGGCCAGTCTGGCGCTGGCAGACCGAGTAATTGAAATCGGCGAACATGGGCTACGCGAGCGAGTGTCCTAGCGGGTGGCAATGCCGGGTAAAATGCCCCAAGCACAGTAAGCAAGGTTCTCAGTCATGTTGTCAAAACGCGTAATCCTTTCCCCCGAAGCCATGTTCCAGGAAATTGGCGGCGAGGGCGTCATTCTCGATTTGAAAAGCTCCAGCTATTTTGGTTTGGACGAAGTCGGCGTGCGCCTTTGGCAGCTACTGCAAATCGATCCAAGCCTGCAAGCCGCCTGCGCTGCGCTGCTGGAAGAATTCGAAGTCGAGCAGGGACAACTCGAGCAGGATTTGACCAAGCTTGTCGACCAGCTAATCGAAGCAGGCCTTGCCAGCATTGAATAATTTGCGACGCAAGCTCCAGCAGTGGCGTGCGCTCCAATCCTGGGAACGCCGTCTGTTGATCAAATTGTCTTTTCTGCTGCCCATGACCTGGCTTGCGCTGAGCATATTCGGATTTAATCGCGCACGGCGCATGGCCGAATTTGAACTGCCGGACAACACAAGCGTACCCAACGAACCCGCCATGGAACGAGCACAGCGAATAGCGCAACTCGCCGCCATTGCATCCAGCCATGGCATCTACAAGGCAAACTGCCTGAAACAATCCCTGGTCCTTTGCTGGCTGTTAAGACGGCAGGGAATGCCCGCGCAAATAAAAATCGGCGTAATCCCTAACGTACAACCCTTTCAGGCGCATGCCTGGGTTGAGCTGGTCAACATTCCATTGGGCCAGCAAGTCAACGAATACAGACCATTTGATCATCTGCCGCTTGACCACGAAAAGCCATCAATGTCATGAGTTATTCTCAAATTGGTTCGCATCGTTCCATGGTGTTCGACGAGTTTCGCAATGACCTCTATGTACAGGCCATTCGCAATCTTGTCACACCGGATTTCGTGGTACTGGATCTGGGGGCCGGGCTAGGGGTACACGGTTTGATTGCGGCGGCTGCGGGGGCAAAGCGGGTTTATCTGGTCGAACCAGAACCGATTGTCAAAATTGCCATGGAAATAGCGCGTGCAAATGGCTTGGCAGACCGGATTGTGGTGCTGGAAGGCAAGATTGAAGAAGTCGAACTGCCCGAGCAAGTTGATCTCATCATTTCGGTGTTTACCGGCAACCTTCTTTTTAGCGAAGATCTCCTGCCCTCGCTTTTCCATGCCCGCGACCGTTACTTGAAGCCCGGTGGCAAACTCATCCCCGACCTTGCCGAACTGCTGCTCGCCCCGGTGTCCGCGCCGGAACTGCATGCCAAATACGTCGGCCGCTGGTCCGAGCC
Organism: Thiobacillaceae bacterium; assembly: GCA_024643305.1. Taxonomy (GTDB): domain Bacteria; phylum Pseudomonadota; class Gammaproteobacteria; order Burkholderiales; family Thiobacillaceae; genus UBA6918. Next base: position 8,923 of record JAHENE010000027.1, read on the forward strand.
GAATATGGGATTAGACTTTTCGGCTGGCCGCCGTTTTGCAGCCAATGAGATTCTTTGGCTGAACCGGGGGGAATTAAAGGTCGAGCGGCTTGGCCCCGGGGCTGCTCTTTCCGCCATCGACTTGACGACCGCGACCAAGGCCGATTGCCAGGGTGAAGCGGTCTGCCACATCAACACATCCGGCTTGTGCCATGGGCTCTTGGGCTGGATCAGGATGCGCCTGGGCGACGAATGGCTGAGCACCGACCCGGCCGGCCCCGAAGTGCATTGGCAGCCGGTCTTGCTGCCAATCGAACCGCCCCTGCAGCTGGAGCGGGACGAGGAGGTTGTCATCAAGTTGCAACGCCCGGCAAAGGGTGACTGGACTTGGGGTTTGGCGGCGGTTGCCGGCACGCGCAGGCATTCCAGTTTCCTGGCGCGTGCAGATGGGCCGCGGCGATTGCAAAAGATGGCGCCCGACAACTGCCCGGGGATTAGTGCAAACGGTGAAAATGTCCTGCGTATTCTGGAAATGATGCGAGAGGGGGCAAGCAACAGGGATATCGCACAGACACTTGCCGACAGCCGCCAAGAGGGTTTCCGGGATATTGAAGAAGCGATGCAAGCAGTTCAACGATTGGCCCTTCGTTATGCAAAATGATGGGTAATCGTAAAAGATGAAAACCGCACCCAGACATCGCACGCCATGAGCGGCATCGCCGGAATTATCCGATTTGACGGCGCTCCAATCGAGCGCGGCTTGGTGGAAAAAATGACTACGGCCATGTCGCACCGCGGGCCGGACGGCATCAACCATTGGATTAAGGGCTCGGTCGCTCTCGGCCAGTGCATGCTGCGCACCACGCCAGAATCCCTCGAAGAAACCCAGCCGCTTACCAGTGAGGACCAAAGCCTGGTGCTGGTCATGGATGGCCGGGTTGATAACTGGGAGGAGTTGCGAAAAGAATTGCTAGGTCGGGGAGTTGTCCTGCGTAGCCGTGCCGATGCAGAGCTCATGCTCAGATCTTATGAGCTCTGGGGCGAGGATTGTCTGTCGCATATTGATGGCGATTTTGCCCTTGTGATCTGGAATGCGCGTCGGCAAGAAGTCTTTTGTGCTCGTGACCGGGTAGGCAATAAACCCTTTAATTACTACTGGGATGGAAAGTCACTCTACTTCGCGACTGAGCTACATGCGATTTTGGCCCTGCCGGGCATAAAGCAGGTATTCAACGAGGGCTTGCTGGCGGAATATCTGGCCAACGAGTGGTACAGCCGCGATGAGACTTTCTGGAAGGGGGTCATGCGTTTGATGGGAGCGCACCATATGACTGTCTCTGCAAGCGGAATCAAGATACAAAAATACTGGCAGCCTGATCTTTGGGCAACTTTGCCATACAAAAGGGACGAAGAATACGTAGAGCACTATCGAACATTGTTTGCCGACGTCGTGCGGCGCACGTCACGTTCACATTTGCCAATTGCCTTTGAAGTAAGCGGCGGACTGGATTCGTCTGCATTGTTTGCCATGGCCGAGCATCTTCGGCGTCGGCGGCAATTGCCGGCACCGGCGATTAGTGGCTATACCTTGGATTACCATGATGACGTCAATGCAAACGAGTTGGAATATAGCCGAGCAGTAGGACAGCATCTTGGCGTTCATGTGAAGGAAATACCACCAACCCAGATGCAGCTGTCCTGGTATCAAAACTGGGCAAAAAAGTATCGTGAAATGCCAAGCTCACCCAATGCCGTACAGGCAATAGGACTCAGGCATGCTGCTCAACGGGATGGGGCGAGGGTAATCGTGGCGGGCGTGGGTGGAGACGAGTGGGTAGGGATGCCATGGACGGGGGCCTATTACGCTGAAGAATTGGCCCTGCGTCAGTGGCGAAATGTTTTAACTTGCCTTAAACATGATGTCAACGATCTAGGGTTTTCTCAGGCGCTGTGGTGGTTGTTTCGGCACGGGGCGGTGCCAGTGGCGCCTGAGACTCTCAAGAGACTGTTGCGTAAGTTCCGTAGGGTAAAAAAAATAAAATCTTGGCTTTCGTCGGATTTGCAAAGAGTGCATGACGAGCGGCGGAATCGCTTAAGAATCCACGTACCCAAGCATCTCGCACGACGCGGCCAGCGCATCCAGACGCTGATTTATGAAGATGCTTATGAAGCTTCTGGCCGAGAATTCGAAGACAGGCTGTCCAGTAGTTTGCAACTGGAATTGCGCAGACCCTTCTTCAATCACGCAATCATTCAGTTTGCCTTTTCCACCCCGGAGCGACTTCGGTCAAGGGGGCATGTAACCAAGTGGCTGCATCGACAGGCCATGAACGGGTTATTGCCTGACCTAGTTCTTAACCGCCCCACCAAGGCTGATTTCATGATTGCCTTCCGCCGTTACCTGGATGGTCTGAGGAAAGAACTGGCCGATGAGGTTGTGCCACGCCGGGCTGCATGGCTTAATGCGGATCAGGCCAGGGTAATTATTGAGCATTATCAAGATGATGGTTATGCAGGCCGGGCAGAATGGTGGCTGTGGGCGTTGTTAGGCTGTGATGCTTTGCCTAACGACAATTAGTATCGGTATACTTCATGGATATATTCTTTGTGTAAAGACAGAAACTGAAAGGATGTTGCAAATGCAAAATAAAACACCGTCCAGCCTCCCATCAATAAATAGTGATATTGGGGGCAAAAAAAAATATCAGAAGCCGGAATTAAAGACTTACGGCACCGTTAAGAACTTGACCCAAGCTACCGGAAGCGTCAATGGAGACGCAGGTCAAGGCATGATGCCTTCGGATCGGGCGCTCAAAGAGAACATTAACCGAATTGGTTCTCACCCTTTTGGGTTTGGTCTCTACTTGTTCGATTACAAGCCAGAATACCGCGACATTTTTGGCCATGGCCGCCAGTTCGGTGTGATGGCGCAGGAAGTTGAAACTGTCATGCCGGAGGCCGTTGGCATTCGGCCAGAGGGTTACAAAGTGGTCTACTACGCAATGCTCGGAATTACTCAAACAATCCATTAACCAAGAAGCGGACTAGTTGCTTCAAAGTGAGCTGCTCACGCTTGCAAGAGGTGGGCAGTTTGCATTTTCTGCCCTTGTGTTCCTTGTGACAGGCACCCCAACCCTACCCATTTTCAAAGTGTGCACCTCAAGGGAGCAGGTATCCATAGGCGCAGATCCGTTTCATAAATGGATTTTTCCAGATGGGACGCTCTGGGCTAGTTTCTACTATTTAAATGATGGCTACCTGCTGCGCTTCCCCGATCTGGCTGACTTTAGTGTTTCCCTGGATGGCACAAAGGTGGTGGCCTATCCGGTTGCAGGGGTATCCAAACAGACCGTTGACCATCTCTACCTGAACCAGGTGCTGCCGCAGGCCTTGAGTCGACAGTACATGCTGGTGCTGCATGCAGCCGCAATCGAAATAAACAATTTTGCCGTGGCTTTTCTGGGTGTTTCTGGCCAAGGCAAATCCACGCTGGCTGCCAGTTTTGCTACCAGAGGCTTCCGCTTCCTTACAGACGATGGCCTGCAGCTTGAAAAGAGTGGAAACGTATATCTTGCAAAGCCGAGCCACCCATCGATTCGGCTTTGGGATGACTCGCGCAGCGCGGTCATGCCGGAAGGCGCCCAGGCAGCACCGCCTGTTGACTACACTCCCAAATCACGCCTGTTGGCGGGTGATGAAGTTCCGCATTGCGATGAGCCACGCCCTCTTCGCGCCTTGTATTTTTTAGGAGAGGGCAACACGGATATGGTCTCCATCGAGCCAATCAGCGGGCGCGATGCGATGATAGAACTGGTCAAACATTGCTTCCTGCTCGACATCGAAGAGCGGGAAATGCTGAAACATCACTTTGGCCAACTTACAGAGTTGGCCAAACGTCCGATATTCTTCCGCCTGGATTATCCAAGGCGATACGAAATGCTGCCAGAGGTAAGGGAAGCCGTGATCCGGCATGCGACGGCATTGCAGTAGTAGTGACCCGCCCCCGCGATTTCAGGCGTCAACCCTAAATATCCCGTATTGCCCATCCTTAAACTTGATCGTACAATTTCACCCCATAAAATGAACGATCAATCCAACTCCCCGCCCGAAGCCTGGCGCCTGCAAATGCTTAAAGTATTGCAGGCCAACCCCGGCCTGAGCCAGCGCCAGTTGGCCGCGCAAATGGGCGTAAGCCTGGGCAAGGCCAACTACTGCCTGCGCGCGCTGGTGGAAAAAGGCCTGATCAAGCTGGGCAACTTTGGCAAAAACCCCAACAAGCGCCAGTACGTCTACATCCTGACCCCGGCAGGTCTGGAAGAAAAAACCCGCATCACCCTGGCTTTCCTCAAGCGCAAGGAAACCGAATTCGAATCCATCCGGCGCGAGATCGAGACGCTGAGAGGCGATCTTGAATCTGCCGCAATGGCAAGGCAGGACGAATCATCCATAACCAACCCAAGTCGGTACTCCAATAAATGAGACTCTACGACTCCCGCAAGCGCATCATGGTCACCGGCGGCGCCGGCTTTCTGGGTTCGCACCTGTGCGACAAGCTGCTGGAGCAGGGCCACGACGTGCTGTGCGTGGACAACCTCTTC
>JAHENE010000028.1 GCA_024643305.1 Thiobacillaceae bacterium
GGGCTGGCCATCGGGCGGCACCTGTACTGCACCCGGCAAAACCGCTTGAGAAGCCAATTCTCCCCCAGAATATTCTAGCGCTGGTCCGGATAGACGCACGCCCAGCCGGTTGCTATCCGCGCCCATCACATATTCGTCGGACGTCAGGGCATGTAGCGCGGTGTCAGCAAATCCGGCAAGCTGTGGACCGGGCAGAAGACGTATGGCCTCCTGTGGCTGCGCGGTCTCTTGAAAAACGCCTTTAGGGGAAAATGTTGCCGCGCCCAGTGGCAACAAATCAGCGGTCTTGAGCGCCCGCCCCTGCCATCCGCCGAAACCTCCGGGTAGAAATGTAGATCGGCTTCCCAAAACTGACACTACCTCTATTCCCCCAGCCACAGCCAGGTAGGCACGCAAGCCCCGTTCCGCCGTACCAAATTCCAGCAAGCCGCCCGCCGGGACATCCAAAGTCTGCCCACGATCAATGGGGGCGCCATTCAGGCGTGCGTGCATTTCAGCCCCTGTCAAGGCAACTCTGCCGCCTTGGTGAAAATGCAACACGGGGCCGCGCAGCAACAACTCCAGACCGGCCGCGCCGTCCGGATTACCTACCAGACGGTTGGCCAGAACCAAGGAAGGCGCATCCCCAACCCCTCCTTCGGGCACGCCTTGAGACCGATGTCCGGGACGCCCCAAATCCATAACAAGATCCAGCAAGCCCGGTTTGATAACCTCGATCATGCCGCCACCAGCCTGACGGTGTCGCCCGGTTGCAGCCGAGCGGGCGGGACCATATCAGGGTCAAACATTTTCACGTCGGACACCCCGATCAAGTGCCAACCGCCGGGACCGGCGGCTGGATAAATACCACAATAACCCCCGCCTAAAGCCACGCTCCCCGCCGGCACATTTTTTCTGGGACTGGACAAACGCGGGATCTGGAGTTCTGGTGGAAGGCCTTCAAGGTAGGCAAAACCTGGCTGAAACCCGAGAAACTTCACCCTCAAATTCAGGGAACACAAAAGCTCTACCGCTGCCGCGGGGGATAACGCTGCCCGCTCAGCCACCTCGGCCAAGTCGGCTCCGTCAAAGTGAACCGGGATATCATGCTGCCGCCCGATTGAAACCCTTGTCTCGGCGGACGCGTTATTTAATATGTCCAGGATTCCGGGTGGGATCACCCCGCCTTGCTCCAGAACCACCAACAAACTTTCATCCGCCGGCACCAGTTCAACCACACACGGCAGGCGGGCCTGCACCAGACGATGGTACAAACCCAGAGTATCCGCACCGCCCGGGATAACCAGGCCGCGATCGGTCATCCAGCGCATGGGCATTGTTTCACGTGAAACCGCCCCGCTCCACCCGTTATCCGATATTTGACGCGGCCCCGACTTTATCGTAGCTTGCGCCTTGTCCAAGGGGATTTTCATGTCTTTGTTCATCCGCCTGCTTCTTGTCCTAGCGCTGAGTCTACCCGGTTTGGCGCTGGCTGCTTATTCTGCCGTCAACCCCAGACTCGCCGCCCAACTCCATTCCGAAAGTCCCAAAAAAATCCTTTTGCTGCCGCCCCAAATGTTCGTGGCTGAGCTTTCCGTCGGCGGGGTCATCCAGAAACAGGATGACTGGACCAAACAAGCTGATGAAAACCTGCTAACTGCAGCAGAAAACTATTTTCGGGAAACCGGGCAACTTGAGACCCTGCGTCTCCCGAAACTCGATGCCGAGGAAGCCGAAACAGTTGAAAGCCACATCGGCTTGTACGACCGAGTTGCGCAAGCAATATACATCTATGGCAGGGGAATCGACAGCGGATGGGAGCACAAGAAAGCCGAGTGGGACTATACATTGGGCGATGGTCTCGCTTTTTTGCGCGAGAAAACCGGAGCCGATGCGGCGCTCATCTTTACCGGTGCCGACATCATCTCGACAGGAGGACGCAAGGCGGCGTTTACCATAGGCCTGCTATTGGGTGTTGCCATTCCCGTTGGGCAGTCATTCATCAGCGTAGGCATGGCAGACCTGAAAACCGGAGAAATTCGCTGGATGTCCTACGATCAAAGCATGTCACTGGATTCGCGTGATCCTGCAGCAGTGCAGGAACTGATCCGGGATTTCTTCAAAACCTACCCATCCAGATGATGCGGCCATTATTTTTGTCTGCCGCACTGATCTTGTCGGCCACAAGCACGCTCGCCGAAGAGGTCTCTCCCTGGCAGCAGGCTGTCAATCCCGAAAATCTTACGCGTGATGAAAAAAACCTGTGGGCGGATGCCGATGGTTTCGACAAGGCAATGGTGCGTTCCGGCAAGCTAAGAAAAGACCCCGCGCTGACCGCCTATGTGCAGGGAATCATGGACAGGCTTTACCCTGACTTTGGCGGGGAGCTGCAGGTGCATGCAATAAACTCAGGTCAGTTGAATGCATTTGCCTTGCCGAATGGCAGCGTCTACATCAATACAGGTTTGCTTGCCCGGTTACAGAATGAGGCCCAGCTCGCAACCGTCCTTGCGCACGAAGGCGCCCACTTCGTCAACCGGCATTCGTTTCAGCAAAGCGAGCAAGTCAAGAGCATGTCGACGCTGGCCCTTGTTGTGGGCATGGCCGGCGTGCCTCTGGTTGGCGACATTGTCGCTCTGTCTTCCATGATGGGCTTTTCGCGCGAGCACGAAACCGAAGCCGACAATATCGGCTACAAACGACTTGTCGCAGCCGGCTATTCGGCAAAAGAGGCCCCCAAAACGTTTGAACACTTGATTGCGGATATCAAGGCCCTGGAGATCGAAGAACCCTTTTTCTTCGCAAGCCATCCCAAGCTTCAGGAACGTGTTGATAATTTCAGGGAGCTCTCGAAAGATGCCGCGGATGGTGAAATCGGCTACGAATCTTATGTTCCAGCAATCCGCAATGTACGCCTTTTTACCCTGCAAGAAGACCTTGAGGCTTACCGGTTCAAACAGCTCATCCTGGTATTGTCCGACGCGGATCGGCGTCGCGAATATCCGCCTGAAGCAGGCTATTTTCTGGGCGAAGCCTACCGCTTGCGCAACAAGGAAGGCGACCTAGAACTGGCTGCGGGTGAGTACACACTGTCAATAGAGCTGGCCCCTGGATTCGCCCCTCCATATCGTTCTCTCGGATTGTTGCATTATAAGCAGGGTGAAAAAACCCTCGCCGTCCCGTTGTTCAAACGCTATCTGGAACTGGCTCCCGCCGCCCCGGATCGCGAATATGTCGAAACCTATTTGAAGGACATCGGTTCATGAAAATGCAGCACTTTTGCGCATTGCTGCTGACGCTTGCACTTGGGGCTTGTGCGCCCTGGTCAGCGATAGAACCCAACAACCGGAGCATCACCATCAAGGATGATTATGTGCTGGAAGCTCCCGTGGGCTGGGTACGTAGAAATTATGACGTCTACGACATCTTCATTTCACGGGACGGTCCGCTGCTCAATTTCATCGCCACTTCCCGCGATAAACACGACCGCGAACTCGTTCACACCAAGCGCACCACCAATCCCAATCTGTTGCCGCAGGAAGTTGCCGAACTTGTTATCGCCGAACAAAAAGGCAGCGAATCACATGGCGCCTTCACCGTGATCTCCAACCGACCCGCCAGCATCGGTGGCAAACCTGCAGTGCGCGTTCACACCCGATGGAAAACGGACCGTGGCCTGCCGATCGAGCGCCTAACCTATGCCATGGTGGACAAAAAAGGACGCCTTGCCTTCATCTATGAAGCACCAGGACTAGTGTATTTCCCCAAAGGCTTGGCGGATTTTGAAGCAATGATGAAGTCTGTCATCTTTCTCTCGCCCAAAACTCCATAGCAGTCGTCTGATCGTTTTCATCTGGAACTACGCACTACTTGCCAATACAGAAGCGGCTGAAAATTTCGCCGAGCAGATCGTCAGGTGTAAATTCGCCGGTGATTTCCGACAAAACCGCCTGAGCCAGACGCAACTCCTCGGCCTGCAATTCCAATCGGCCGGGTAATTCCTGCGCCAACTGCAGCCGTGCTTGTGCACGGACCAGCGCATCAAGATGGCGACTCCGCGCCATGAAGCCCCCCTCTCCTGCCGGTTGCCAGCCCGCCAGTTTGAGCAGCTCCACACGCAACGCGTCCAGGCCGGCCCCGGTCTTGGCGGAAAGCCAAATTTCGCGTGCACCGGCACGAACTGGCTCGCCTGAAAGATCGATTTTGTTGTGCACGGTTATGTGCGCGATGCCCTGCGGCAGGCCCGAAATGATGGCCCGCTCCGGGTCACCAAGGCCATGTTGGCTATCCACCAGCAACAACGCGATACCTGCCCGCTCGACCGCCTGCCATGTTCGTTCGATGCCCATGCGCTCAACGGTGTCAGCGGTTTCACGCAAGCCTGCCGTGTCAATGAGATGAAAGCTCACCCCTTCAAGCACGATTTCGTAGCGCAGCGCATCGCGCGTGGTGCCGGCGATTTCGGTAACGATGGCCACCTCCTCGCCCGTCAGCGCATTCATCAGGCTGGATTTGCCGACGTTGGGTTGCCCGATGAGCGCCACATGCACGCCGTCCCGGAGCAGCGCGCCCTGTTTCGCCGCCGCCAACACCTCCGCAAGTTCCTGCAAGGTCTCGGTAATGCCGGCGCGCACCTTTTCCTGCTCGGCCTCGACCACGTCTTCCTCTTCGGGAAAATCCAGGCTTGCCTCCACGCGCATGCGCAACTCGGTCAGACGTGTCTGCATGGCCTGTATGCGCCGTGAAAACTCGCCGGAAAGCGAATGCAGCGCCGAGCGCGCCGCTTCAATCGAGGAAGCATCGATCAGGTCAACCACGCTTTCGGCCTGCGCCAGATCCAGCTTGCCGTTGAGATAGGCGCGATATGTAAACTCACCCGGCTCAGCCAGGCGTGCGCCCAGTTGCAGACAGCGCGCAAGCAGCGCGTGCATCACTGCCGGGCCTCCGTGGCCCTGCAGCTCCAGCACATGCTCGCCGGTAAAAGAATTGGGCGCCGGGAAATAGAGCGCTATGCCCTGATCTATCGACTGGCCAGAGGCATCAAGAAAATTGGTGTAGCTAGCATAACGTGGTTGGGGCAAGCCACCGAGCAGGCCTTCGGCAATTTCGGCAATTTCAGCGCCGGACACACGAACGACGCCGATGCCGCCACGCCCGGACGGTGTGGCAATGGCAGCAATCAAATCCTTATTTTTTTGCATGGGCGGGTTTTGCTCCGCCGTTACCGCCACCATACTTTTTGTTCATTACCCACTGCTGGCTAATGGACAGGATGTTGTTTACCAGCCAGTAGAGCACAAGGCCCGAGGCGAAGAAAATAAACATCACGCTGAACACGATGGGCATGGCCATCATGATCTTCGCCTGCATGGGATCAGGCGGAGTAGGGTTGAGCTTGACCTGAATGATGGAGGTAATGCCCATCAGCACCGGCAGCACATAAAATGGATCGGGTGCGGACAGGTCGGTAATCCAGCCCGCCCACGGCGCCCCGCGCATCTCCACTGCTGCAATCAGCACGTAATAAAGCGCGATGAACACCGGAATCTGCAACAGGATGGGCATGCAACCGCCCAAAGGATTCACCTTTTCCTTCTTGTACAAATCGGCCATGGCCTGATGCAGCTTCTGGCGGTCGTCGCCATACGTTTCCTTCATTTTCTGCAGGCGTGGCGCCAGCGAACGCATCTGTGCCATGCCTTTGTACCCTGAAGCAGAAAGCGGGTACAACACCAGCTTGAGCAGTACCGTAAAGATGATGATGGCCCAACCCCAGTTGCCCACGAAGCCATGTATCTTGTTCAACACCCAGAACATCGGCGCAGACAGCGGAGTCAGCCAGCCATAATCACGCGCGAGTTGAAGACCGGGAGCCGCCGCCTCAAGGTATTTCTGAACCTGGGGTCCGGCATAAAGAGCGGTGGTTAATGTCACGGTTTGCCCGGGGTCCAGCGTGCCATGCTGTTGCTTGTAACCGACGGAATAGAGGTCATCGGCAAGTTTGTCGGTGTAATAGCTGCGCGCTGCCCCATTCTTGGGCAGCCATGCTGCGACGAAATGGTGCTGCAGCATCCCTATCCAGCCATCCTTGGCAGATTTCTGGAACTCAGCTTTGCCTTCATCAATGCTCTTGAATTTTATTTTCTGGAACTTGGCTTCATCTGTATAGACAACCGGGCCCGTAAAGGCATTCATGAACCGGGTTTCCCCCTGCGGCGGTTTGCCGTTGCGCACCAGTTGCGCATAAGTTTCCAGATGAACCGCCGTGGCTCCGCCGTTGCTTATTTTCTGGCTAAGCTCGATTTCATAGCTGCCGCGATGAAAAGTATAGGTTTTCTCCACCACGAGCCCGGTAGCCTGGTTGCTCCATGTCATGGGGATGCTGAGTGTGTCGCCACGCATTTTGTACACGCCAGGCGTTAAATCGAAGTGATCCTTGTGCGTGGGCAGGCCCCAAAGCAGTCCGTTTTGCGCGACATATGGATGAGCAGGGTCATCCTCCAACAAAAGAAAAGTTGGCCTGGATTTGTCTACCGGATGATATGCAAGCAATTCCAACTTGCGCAGATCACCCCCGTTCGCGTCGATCTCTGCACGGTAAACATCCGTTTCTACAATAGCGCGAGACCCGACAGACAGCCCTTTGCTCAGGGGCGCCTGCTGGGATTGCAAAGAAGGCGTAGCCGTTGGAACGCCGCCGACCGGCTGAATGGCGGTTTGTTCTGTAGGTGCGGTTGTTGGCACCGCCTGATCCTTGTTCTGCCAGGACTCCCATAGCAATAGCAGGGAGAAAGAGAACACGACGAAAAGAATCAGACGTTGGGTATCCATGGTTTTGTACTTGGCCTAAATAGAGGATGCTGCAAAGGTAACAGCCGTATTTTACGGTACTGGGTCATGTCCACCGGGACACCCGGGACGACAACGACCAATACGTTTCAGCGAAAGCCATCCACCCTTGAGCGGGCCATGCTTGCGCAACGCCTCCAGGGTATATTGCGAACAGGTTGGCAAATAGCGGCAAGTGGGCGGCAACAGCGGACTGATTGCATACTGATAGGCGCGAACCAGCAAAATCAGCAGCCGGGAGAACATTTTTCTACTGCCCTCTCAAAGGCGCTCAACAGGTCCTGAAGCATGGTTTCCCGGCTTGACGGCCCGGGTTTCCGCAAGGGTCGTACGATCAGGTCTAGCGCAGGCAAGCCTGGCGCCAGATGTCTGAATGCTTCGCGGATCTGGCGCCGCACATGATTGCGGTCTACCGCCCGGGAAAATAGCTTCTTGGAAACAATCATCCCCAGTCGAGCAAAACCAGTTTCATTCGGCTTGCCCAAAACCTGAAAATAATGTGTGCGCACAGCCCGCCGGTGTTCAAACACCGCCTCAAATTCCGCCGCCCTCAACAAGCGCTGGCGGCGGGAAAACCCCAATCCGCCGGACACTCCTGGAGCTTAAACGGCCAGACGATGACGGCCCTTGGCACGGCGCGCATTAATCACTGCGCGACCTCCGCGGGTCTTCATGCGCACACGGAAACCATGGGTACGCTTGCGGCGGGTAACGGAAGGCTGATAAGTACGTTTCATTTTTTGCTGCCTTTGCTGGTGGGCGTTGGGATAAAAAGCCCAGAAAAAACCACGTATTAGACGCGTTTATCCCCCATTTTGTCAAGGCATGATTCGCTTTCTTGCCTGTGGATAAGTCTGCCCGATCAGGGTAAAATTGCGCTTTGCTTTAGCGCCAACCAAAACATAAGCCTGCGCATGGCCTCTGCCTCCCCCACCTCATACGAAAATTTCTGGGAAACCTGCCTGGCGCGCCTGCGTGTCGAGTTGACGCCTCAACAATTCAATACCTGGATTAAACCCCTGGCCTGCGAAGAAAACGAAACCGGCCTGAAAATTTCCGCACCCAACCGGTTTATCCTGGACTGGGTGCGCGACAAGTTTTCCGTCCGCCTGCAGGAATGGGCTCAGGACCACTTCGGTTCTGTCAGATCCCTGGATTTTTCTCTGCTACCCCGCTCTGCCAGCCCCCAGGTTTCCATGCCACCACAGCCGCAGGCAGCGCCTGTTGCCCCGGCTGCCGCCGACGACAGCAATCCCTCCAGATTACGTTCGCAGCCGCAGTTCACTTTCGATAATTTTGTCAGTGGCCGAGCCAACCAGCTGGCCCGCGCCGCCGCCATGCAAGTTGCCGAAAACCCGGGACAAGCCTACAACCCCATGTTCATCTACGGCGGCGTCGGTCTGGGCAAGACACACCTTCTGCTTGCCATCGGCAACCAGATTCGCCAGGCGAATCCGGCCGCGCGTATTAGTTACATCCATGCCAACGATTACGTCAACGACATGGTGAAGGCCTATCGCTACAAGAATTTCGATGAATTCAAGAAACACTATCTTTCACTGGATGTGCTGTTAATAGACGATATCCAGTTTTTTGCGCAGAAAGACCGCACCCAGGAAGAGTTTTTCTACGTTTTCAACGGGCTGATTGAAAACAAAAAACAGATTGTCATAACCAGTGATACCTTTCCGAAGGATCTTTCAGGAATTGAAGATCGCCTGAAATCGCGTTTTGCATGGGGCCTGACCGTAGCAATCGAGCCTCCTGAACCTGAAATGCGCGTAGCGATCCTGCAGAAAAAGGCCCAAATCGACGGCATCAAGCTTGATGAAGATGTTGCTTTCTTTATCGCCAAGCAGGTCCGCTCCAACGTGCGCGAACTGGAAGGCGCCCTAAAACGCGTTGCTGCCTACGCCAAATTCAGCGAGAAAACCATTACGGTCAATCTGGTGAAGGAAGCATTACGCGATCTGATTGCGTCCGCCCACAAACAGGTATCGATAGAGAACATCCAGAAGACCGTGGCTGATTTCTACAAGATCAAGGTTGCCGACATGTACTCCAAGAAACGAACTCGCAACCTTGCCCGCCCTCGTCAGATTGCCATGTCCCTGGCCAAGGAGCTTACCCATCTGTCTTTACCCGAGATTGGGGATTCGTTCGGCGGTAGAGACCACACAACGGTATTGCACGCCTGCCGAAAAGTGGCCGAATTGCGGGAACAGGAACAAAGCATCAGTCGGGACTATCTGGTGCTTCTGCAAACGCTAACCAGTTAGCAGAATGGGTATAAATATGCATAGTTTGTTTACAAAATTCTGTTTCATGAGAATGATCCACAACTATCCACACCGCCAATATGATTTACCCACAGGGATGGCAGGACGCGAAACCTGTCACGCTTGTGGCCATACAGGGGTTATCCCCGGTTTTACTGTCCCTCTAACAACGAACACAAGGAATATATAAACATGGTACTGCTGGAAACAGAACGCAACAGTCTGCTAACTCCCCTTGCAGCTACTGTAGGGGTAGTCGAAAAAAGACATACCCTGCCTATTCTTTCCAATGTGCTCTTGCAAAAGCAGGGAGATAAATTGACGTTGCTGGCAACGGATCTGGAGTTACAGGTCAGCACGGTTATGGAGGGAAAGTCGACTGAAGATTTTGCCATTACCGTTGCGGCCAGAAAGCTGTTCGATATCGTGCGGGCACTACCGGAAGATGCCAAAGTCAAGCTGGATAGCAAGGAAACCCAGTTGGAAGTGCGCGCAGGAAAATCTAAATTCACATTGCAGACATTGCCGGCGGCAGATTTTCCTCGCATGGAAACTAGTGCAGGCGTTTCTGGTGAAGTAAGCCTGCCACAGAAAACTCTGAAGCACTTGTTGCAGCTGGTGCAATTTGCCATGGCGCAACAGGATATCCGTTATTACCTGAACGGCATGTTGCTGGTTCTGGACGGCACGACTTTCCGCGTTGTGGCCACAGATGGCCATCGCCTGTCCCTGGCTGAAACACAGATTGAAAAGGCCGGGCCGCGGCAGGAAGTGATCATTCCGCGCAAGACCGTGGTTGAACTGGTAAAGCTTCTGCAAGACACGGAAGAAACTGTCACCCTGCAAGTAGGTGAAAATCAGGTTACTATCGAACTGAACGGAACCAAGCTGGTATCAAAAATCGTCGACGGAAAATTTCCTGACTATCAGCGCGTCATCCCCGTCGGGCATGACAAGATGCTGGTGGTAAATCGGCAACTTGCCGGACACGCCCTGCAGCGAGCAGCCATCCTTTCCAATGAAAAATTCCGCGGAGTGCGGCTGGTGATGAGCGCCAATGCACTGACGGTGGTTTGCAACAACAATGAGCAGGAAGAAGCGCAGGAAGAGATCGAAGCTAAATACGATTCCGATCCGATCGATATCGGCTTCAATGTGACCTACCTGCAGGACGGATTGAATGCGCTTGCGGCAGAACAAGTAACGTTGGCGTTCTCAGATCCAAACAGCAGCATGCTGCTGACAACCGAAACCGAACCTGGATTCAAATATGTTGTCATGCCCATGCGCATTTAAATTAATTGGCTGTGGCAGCAAAAATCAAAGCAGTTAAATAGAGAAGTAACACAGGTATTCAAAATGGCAGAACAGTACGACGAATCCAGTATCCAGCAACTAGAAGGACTGGAAGCGGTGCGCAAGCGCCCAGGCATGTACATTGGAGACACCTCCGACGGTACCGGGTTGCACCATATGGTGTTTGAAGTGCTGGACAACGCCATTGACGAAGCGCTGGCGGGCCATTGTGACGACATCAAGGTAATCATCCACCCAGACAACTCGATTTCCATTTCTGACAATGGACGCGGCATTCCGGTGGGCGTCAAATTTGACGACAAACACGAACCCAAGCGATCAGCGGCAGAAATTGTCATGACCGTGCTGCATGCGGGAGGAAAGTTTGACCAGAACAGTTACAAGGTATCTGGTGGATTGCATGGTGTAGGTGTTTCTTGCGTTAATGGCCTTTCCAAATGGCTCAAGCTGATCGTGCGACGCGATGGCAAGAAATACCAAATGGAATTCAAGCGCGGAAAAGTGGAAGACCGCGAAATTGAAACCCAGAAGGGTGTTCAGGTGTCACCCATGAAAATCTTGGGCGAAACCAAGAACCGCGGAACCGAAGTGCACTTCCTGGCGGACGAGGAAATATTCGGCAAAGTTGATTTTCATTTTGACATCCTGGCCAAACGCATTCGTGAACTGTCCTTCCTCAACAATGGCGTCAAGATCGAACTTCTCGACCACCGTGACGGCAAGAGCGAAAACTTCGCCCACTCGGGCGGCGTAAAGGGTTTTGTCGAATACATGAACAAGGCCAAGACCCCGCTGCATTCGAAAGTGTTTCATGCCGTTGGTGACAAAGAAAACATCACGGTCGAAATTGCCATGCAGTGGAACGACAGCTATTCCGAAACCGTGCAATGTTTTACCAACAACATTCCGCAGCGCGATGGCGGCACACACCTGACCGGATTGCGCACGGCAATGACGCGCGTGATCAACAAATACATCGAAGACAACGAGCTGGCAAAAAAGGCCAAGGTGGAAACAAGCGGCGATGACATGCGTGAGGGGCTGACCTGCGTGCTGTCGGTGAAAGTGCCGGAACCCAAGTTCTCCAGCCAGACCAAGGACAAACTGGTGTCGTCGGAAGTGCAGCCCGTGGTATCGGAAGTGGTTGCGCAAAAACTGAGCGAATTCCTGCAGGAAAACCCCATCGACGCCAAAATTATCTGTGGCAAGATCGTAGAGGCCGCGCGCGCCAGGGATGCCGCAAGAAAAGCCCGCGAAATGACGCGCCGAAAAGGCGTGCTCGATGGCGTGGGCCTGCCCGGAAAACTGGCGGATTGCCAGGAAAAAGATCCTGCCCTCTCGGAAATCTACATTGTTGAGGGTGATTCCGCGGGTGGCTCGGCCAAACAGGGCCGCGACCGCAAATTCCAGGCCATCCTGCCGCTGCGCGGCAAGGTGCTGAACGTGGAGAAAGCGCGTTTCGACAAACTCATCTCCTCCGAGCAGATCATTACGCTGATAACAGCACTTGGTACCGGCATTGGCGCCAATGATTTCAACATCGAGAAATTGCGTTACCACCGTATCATCATCATGACCGATGCGGACGTCGACGGTGCGCATATCCGCACCTTGTTGTTGACGCTTTTTTATCGGCAACTGCCAGAACTGGTAGAGCGTGGCCACATCTACATTGCGCAACCTCCACTGTACAAGGTCAAGTCCGGTAAGCGTGAGCAGTACCTCAAGGACGAGCATGAGCTGAAAGAATTCCTGATGAGCCAGGCATTGAGCGATGCCGCGCTGGTGCCCGCAGAAGGTGCCGCGCCCATCATGGGAGAGGCTCTGGAAAATCTGGCACGAGAATATTTCCTGTCCGAAGCCGTGATCGATCGCCTGAGTCGCATCCTGCCCGAAGAAGTGCTGCACGCGCTGATGCACATACCCGCGCTGTCGCTCTCCGACAGCACCCAGGCCATGATGGCCGAGGCCGCGCTGGCCGCGCAAATAAACGGAGAAGTTTACAACGTAGAAACCGAATTCGTTCCGGAAACCGAGGCGCACCGCGTAAAAATTACACGCAACCTGCACGGCAATGTGATCGTCAACTTCCTCGAAGAAGACCTGCTCGAATCTGGCGACTATGCCCAACTCACCAAAACCGGCGAACTGCTGCGCGGGCTTATTGGCGCTGGCGCCAGTATTTCACGCGGAGAAAAAACCGCCGGCGTGCAGAGCTTCAAGGAAGCCATGGACTGGCTGCTTAACGAAGTAAAACGCAACCTTGGCGTTCAGCGCTACAAGGGCTTGGGCGAAATGAACCCCGGACAGCTCTGGGAAACCACTATGGATCCCAAGGTGCGCCGCCTGATGAAGGTTCGCATTGACGACGCAATTTCGGCCGACCAGATTTTCACCACGCTTATGGGTGATGAAGTCGAACCGCGCAGGGCCTTCATCGAAACAAATGCCCTGGGCGTGCGGAATCTGGATGTTTGATCCGGAGGGCTTCTATTGAAACCCTTTTATGAGTAAGCTTACAAACGGCAGCCTAGGTTGCCGTTTTTTTTGGGGGGGGAAGAAGACCAAGCCACAGTTTTGTTAAGAAGCGAGAAACCGTTGGATAAGGGCATCAGTCTCAACATAGCGGCCTTCGCCAAAGTGGCGATAGCAGATATCACCGGATTTGTTCAACAGATACATCGCAGGCCAATAGCGGTTACCCCAGCGGTTCCAGATAGCGTAATCGTTGTCCATGACGACCGGATGTTGAATGTTGTTGTCGGCGAGAAAATCCTTCACGCGCTTGGGGTCGGTTTCGTGCGCGAACTCCGGCGTATGCACACCGACGATAATCAGGCCCTGTTTCGCGTAGCGCTCATGCCAGCGATTCACATAAGGCATGACGTTGCGGCAGTTGTAGCAGCCGAATGTCCAGAATTCCACCAGCACCACTTTGTCCCGGAGTTGGGCGAGTGAAAGCGGAACGCTGTTGAACCAGGGGCCGAGCCCGGATATGTCGGGCGAAGGGGTGCATGATTGCGCCAACAGCGGTTTGGGCAGCAGCGTGGCCAGGCCGGCAAG
>JAHENE010000029.1 GCA_024643305.1 Thiobacillaceae bacterium
CGGAAGGAAATTCGACGGTAGTGTCAAGCGGGTGGCGCCTTATGTCACCGAGGTGGAAAAACAGGCCCGCACGGTGGATGTGGAGGTAAATTTCAGCAATCCGGATGAAGTGCCCAAGAACCTGCTCGCCGGTTACAGTGCGGACGTGGAAATCATTCTGGAGGCGCGCGAGAAAGTTTTGCGCGTGCCCACCCAGGCCATTCAGGATGGCAACAAGGTGCTGATCCTTCCCGCAGACGGTGAAAAACTGCAGGAGAAGACTTTTACGCCTGGCCTCGCGAACTGGGCCTACACGGAAGTCAGCCAGGGCCTGACACAAGGCCAACGCATGGTTTCGAGCTTTGAAAACGAAGCCATCAAGTCCGGTGCGATTGCCAAATCCAAGGGCAAATGATGATCAGCCTTTCGAATATCTCCCGCATCTTCATCATGGGAGATCAGGAAGTGCGGGCGTTAAATCATATCAACCTGAATATCACGGCGGGCGAATACCTGTCGGTGATGGGTCCATCGGGTTCAGGCAAGTCCACGCTACTGAACATCATAGGGATATTGGACCGGCCCACCAGTGGAACCTACCTGTTGGAAAAACGCGATGTCACTGCCCTGTCCGAGGTTGAACAAGCCAAGGTGCGGCGTGAACGCATCGGCTTCATTTTCCAGTCGTTTCATCTGGTGCCGCGTCTTACCGCGGCTGAAAACATCGAACTTCCATTGATCCTGGAGGGATTATCTCTGCAGGAACGCAAGGCGCGCGTTGCAGCCGTGCTGGAAGAAACCGACCTGACTGATCGCGCCAGCCACCGGCCAGCCGAACTCTCGGGCGGCCAGCGCCAGCGCGTTGCCATTGCGCGCGCAACCATTCTCAAGCCTGCCGTGCTGCTTGCGGACGAGCCTACGGGAAACCTGGACCACAAGACTGGCGCGGAAGTTGTGGCCTTGCTGGAAAAACTGCATCACGGCGGCACGACCGTCATTGTCGTCACCCACGACCGCGAACTGGGCGGCCGGGCACACCGAAAAGTCCAAATGCGCGATGGTGAAATCATCGAGGACAAGAGCACCTGAGGTCTTATCCATGACAATCAAAGACGCCCTCAGGCTCTCTTTCCATACCGTCGTCAGCTATCGGCTGCGTGCCCTTTTGATTCTGCTGGCGATGGCGTTGGGCGTTGCGGCAGTCGTGGTGCTGACTTCGTTGGGAGAAGGTGCCCGTCGTTTCGTGGTGGGCCAGTTCTCTTCGCTGGGCACCAACCTCGTGATTGTTTTTCCGGGCCGCGCTGAAACAACCGGCGGTTTTCCAGGGTCGTTGATAGGCGAAACGCCGCGCGACCTGACGCTTGATGATGCGGCCAGCTTGGCAACCATACACGGGGTACGCCGATACGCACCGCTCAATGTAGGGGCTTCCGAATTAAGTGGTGGCGGCCGCTTGCGTGAAATCACCGTTCTCGGTAGCACAGCAGATTTCTTTCAAATACGCCACATGAGTCTTGCTCAAGGCAGATTTACTGCCGATAGCGGACCCAACCCCGCAGAAATTGTTCTTGGTACAGCCTTGGCAAGAGAGTTGTTTCCTCTTGGCAATGCGCTGGGTCAACGGGTTCGGCTGGGCGACAGGCGATTCCGTGTCGCGGGCATATTGGTACCCCAGGGAGAAAGCATGGGGTTCAACACCGACGAAATTGCAATCATCCCGGTTGATCATGCCCAGGCGCTCTTCAATACCCAGTCCTTGTTTCGAATCCTGATCGAAGCCGAGAACCGCGCCGCCATCGAGCCGACCAAAGCAGCCGTCCGCAAGGCGCTTACACTACGACATGATGGCGAGGAAGACGTTACCGTCATTACACAGGATGCAGTGTTGGCCACGTTCGACCGCATACTTAGCGCACTGACGTTTGCCGTCGCCGGTATTGCTGCAATCAGTCTTGCAGTGGCTGGCATCCTTGTGATGAACGTCATGCTGGTTGCGGTCAGCCAGCGTACATCGGAGATCGGCCTGCTCAAGGCATTAGGCGCGACACGCCAGGACATCAAGCGTTTGTTTCTGATGGAAACGCTCTGGTTATCGCTGGCAGGCGCAGCTGCCGGCATGGCGCTTGGCTATGCTGGAGCCATGTTATTGCGGCTGGCCTATCCGCAGCTTCCGGCCTATCCGCCCCACTGGGCTGGCTTGGCGGCCATTGTCACTGCCTTTGTAACAGGGATCATCGCAAGCTTGATGCCAGCGAGCCGCGCATCAAAGCTTGATCCCGTGCTGGCGCTGTCTCGCAAATGAAACTTGCCGACAGTTTATATTTCTCCTGGCGTGCGCTCACAGCGCAAAAGCAGCGTACAGCCCTTTCCGCCGGCGGCATCGCCGTAGGCATCGCGGCAATCATTCTTTTGACTTCCATCGGTGAAGGAATTCATCAATTTGTGGTTTCCGAATTCACGCAATTCGGCACCCACCTCATCAATATCACGCCGGGAAAAACACAAACCCACGGCGCATCTGTCGGTTCCATCGGCTCCACCCGGCCCATTACCCTGGATGATGTGGAAGCGCTCAGAGCCGTACCCAACGCACGCTTCGTCAATGGAGGCGTCATGGGCAATGCAGAAATCCGTTTTGGCAATCGGGTTCGTCGTGTCATGGTTTATGGAGAAGGAGCTGAATTCTCCCGTGCTTTCAGCATGAGCGTAAATGTAGGAAATTTTCTTCCGCCTGACAGTGCCGATTCTGCGAGAGCTTTTGCTGTTCTGGGTTCCAAGGCTCGCCAGGAACTGTTTGGTGCTGAGAATCCTTTAGGCAAGGTAATCAAGGTAGGTGGCAATCGATTCCGTGTCATTGGCGTCATGGCATCGAAGGGCCAGGTCTTGGGATTCGATCTCGATGATACGGTGTACATTCCTACCGCACGCGCATTGGAATTGTTCAACCGCGAAGGCGTGATGGAAGCGCATGTGGTGTATCGGCCAGACGCACAAGTGGAAACTGTGGTGGAGAACATCAAGCGCATCCTGCTTGCACGCCACGGACGCGAGGATTTCACTGTCACCCCCCAGCAGCAAATGTTGTCCACGCTTTCCACCGTACTGGATGTGCTCACCTTTGCGGTCGCCGCATTGGGCGGCATTTCGCTTCTTGTTGGCGCCGTCGGTATCATCACCCTAATGCATATTTCCGTGCATGAACGCGTTGCGGAGATTGGTTTGTTAAAAGCACTGGGCGCCACCAAGAATGGCATACGCAGCCTGTTTCTGATCGAGTCGGCCGGACTTTCGGTTCTTGGCGGTATTGTCGGACTGGGTGGGGGCGGTGCAATAGCCTGGTTACTGCAAACTCTGGTACCTGCATTGCCGGTTCAAGTGCCATGGGATTACGTATTGGGCGCGCTGATCGCCTCCATGCTCATTGGCCTGGGTGCCGGTGTGATGCCGGCATGGATGGCAGCACAAATGGACCCGGTTGAATCCTTGCGGGCTGATTAAGATGTCCATGACGGAATTTGATATCACCTACTATGCCCCCGGTTTTCCGGCACATGGCAATAAAGCCAGAGCCTCTTTTGTCGATGGCTCGCTCGTCATCAATGGCCAAGAGGTCAAGGTGCCACTTTCTGAAATCGGCGTGACACTGGGCGGATTTGATCACAAACAACTATACCTGTTCTGGCATCACGAGGAAGGCCGCTATGCCATTAGCCCGGTCGATGGGAATGCATTGGAGCAATTGCAGAAAAGCACGCCTGAGCCGCTAGCTGGTCTTTTGAAAAATGCAGTCAAAGATGCCTCACGCAAAGCACGCCGCTCGCATTTTGGCCTGGGTGTGCTGGGATTGTTTCTGCTATTGCCGCTGCTGCTGGCAGGCCTTGTAGTCTGGCAATCGCACTCGATTGCAGGTTGGGCCGCCGGATACATTTCCATCGAGAATGAACAGAAGCTGGGCGAAATGGCATTCCAGCAAGCCACGGCCGGCATGAAGTTGCGACAGGGTGGCATGGATGCAGCCGCCGTCCGGGAGATCGGTTCCAGACTTACTCAAGGATCAAAGTACAAGTACCAGTGGTACGTTGCAGAAGATCCCAGCATCAACGCTTTCGCGGTGCCGGGAGGTTACGTCGTTGTCAACACCGGATTGATCCAGGCCGCAGACTCCGCAGAAGAAGTTGCCGGTGTGTTGGCGCACGAAGTACAGCATGTGGAATTGCGTCATACGCTCAAGAACATGCTGCATTCGCTGGGACTGCGCGCTGCGCTGGCGCTCGCCCTTGGCGATGTCGGCAGTTCTGCGTTGGGCAATGTCGCTGCCCAACTGAGCGAACTCAGGTTCAGCCGAGACCTGGAAAGCGAGGCGGACAAAAACGGGCTTGCCGCGCTTAGAAATTCCGGCATCGCACCGCAGGGCATGGTGAGATTTTTTGACAAGCTGCGCAAGCAGGAAGGCGCAACGCCCCCTGCGCTCCTGTCCACCCATCCGGCGAGCGAAGACCGCATGAGAGTATTGCAGGAGATGATCAAGGAACAGGGCGCCTGGCCGGCAAAGCCCTTGCCTTACGATTGGACAATTGTTAAATCCACTTCAAAATGAAACGTGTCTATCTTGCCGCCAATTTGATGGATGCGCAGATCGCGGTGGATGTGCTGGCAATACAAGGTATCAAGACGCACATTTTCAACGCCAATGCAGTGGGTGCAGTAGGTGAACTTGCCGCCATACAAATGTGGCCTGAAGTGTGGGTGGATGAAGATTCGGATTCAGAACAGGCAAGGCAGTTGTTGCAGCAATTGCACGCCACCTCAAGCCATGGCAGCAAAACCTGCCCGCATTGCGGCGAGGAAAACCCGGAAAATTTTCTCAGCTGCTGGAACTGCAATCAGGCACTGATTTAAGGCGAGGACGCTTTCCCTTCCGCCCTTGAGTCGTATTGGTGCCGAAAAATGTTTTCCAACTCGTCGATGACTTCAGATGCCGGCACACCCTGCACGATATGGCGTGTCATTTGCGCCGAGGTTTCATGCAGAAGCTTGTTGCGTTCCAGCATCGGGTAACTTGCCATCAGTCTCTGGATGGCCTTGACCACGGATTCCTGTTCGGGGCGCGGAATATGAACCGGCACCTGGGACACGGCATTCAGGCCTTCTTCTTGATCACGCCTGGACAGAAATTCGGCATATTCCAAAAGCGCTGCCTGCCTGGCGGTTGAAAGATCGCGAAACAGCCTGAGCAGCTTCTTGCTTTCGCCACTCATGCGGAATCAACGATTTCCCTTGCCGGCAGCAGCCGTTTTTTTCAGGGATGCGGCGGGCTCGCACATACGGAAACGCTCTTCGACAAAATCGATAAACGCATCCAGCAGTTTGCTGCGGAACTTGTCCGGCGCAAAAACCAGTGAAAGCGGACGGCGCAGGGGGGGGTCCAGCGGAATCGCAACAAGTTCGCCCAGTTTGATTTCCCGGCTCACTGTCGCCGCAGAAAGAATCGCCACGCCAAGCCCTGCATGCACCGCGCCCTTGATAGCCTCACGGCTGCCAAGCTCCATCTCGATATGCAAGTCGTCTGGATTGATGCCATGGTCACGGAAATACTGGTCAACCACCTCGCGCGTGCCGGAACCCATCTCCCGCGAAACGTAGGGCTGCACTGCCAAATCTTTTGCCTTGACCACGCCTTTTTTTGCCAGTGGGTTGTCGGGCGAACAGATCATGACCAGCTCGTCGTCACAACAGGCGTGCACTTTAAGCGTTGGGTGATGCGGTACCGATTCAATCAGTCCAATATCGAGCGCGTGCTCGGCAACCTTGTTCTCGATGGTTTCCGAGTTGGCAACCATCAGCCGCGCCTGCACGTCAGGGTAGCGCGCCTTGAAATCACCGAGAATGCGCGGCAACTGATATTCGGCAATGGTGGTGGACGCGCCGATCATCAGTGGCCCTGTCACCTGGCCGGTGAGTTCGGCCACACGCGCTTCCATTTCGGCCGACATCGCCAGGATGCGTTCGGCGTAACCCATGACCAGATTTCCGGCAGGCGTGAGTGATATCCTGCCGTGGCTGCGCTCGAAAAGGCGGGTATTGAAATGCTCCTCCAACTGTTTCACCTGAAAGGTGACAGCGGGCTGAGTCATGTAAAGCAGTTCGGCAGCTTTTGTAAAACTGAGCTGCTTGGCAACGGTGTAGAATACTTGCAGTCTGCGGTCAGCCATGGTTTGGCTCCGTTATGTTTGTGAATCCAGAAAAGTTTTTTATTTAATCATAAGTGCGCCTTTTACGCCATAAGAAACAGTTTTGAATCGCGTTTTCTTCACCGTTCTCGTCGCGCAGTTCCTTTCTGCACTCGCTGACAATGCCCTGCTGTTCGCCGCCATCGGCCTGCTGATGTTTTATGGCTCTCCGGAATGGCACCAACCCCTGCTGGCAAGTGTTTTCGTGGTGGCTTACATTGTGCTTGCGCCCTTTGTCGGCCCATTCGCCGATGCCCTGCCCAAAGGACGCGTACTGTTCATTGGCAATGCAATCAAATTCGTGGGTTGTTCAGCCATGCTGATGGGGCTACCGCCTCTTTGGGCCTATTCCATCGTCGGCATAGGCGCCGCAACCTATTCCCCGGCCAAGTACGGCATCCTGACCGAAATCCTGCCGCCGGAAGAACTTGTTGCCGCCAACGGCTGGATGGAAGGCCTTACCGTCGCAGCCGTCGTGCTGGGTGCAATTATCGGAGGCGCGTTGATCAATCCAGATCTGGCCCTCGCCGGACTGAGCAAGCTTCATCTACCGGTCCACATCGCCCCACCCATGTTCGCCATCGGCATGATCACCGCGCTGTACCTGATAGCAGCCGTCGTCAACCTGTTCATTCCACGCCTGCCAATCGACCACCGCCTGCCCAGCAAGAAGCCCGGCTTCGTCCTCTACGACTTCTGGCACAGTTTCCTGCTGCTGTGGAAAGATCCTCTGGGGCAGGTTTCGCTCGCTGTCACCACCCTGTTCTGGGGCGTGGGCGCTACCCTCCGGCTTATGGTCATCGCCTGGGCTGCGCTCAACCTCTCGTTTGGGCTTGACCAGGCCACACAACTGACTGCGCTGGTTGCGTTCGGTATTGCCATAGGGTCTTTTCTGGCTGGCTGGCTGGTGCCGTTGAAGAAATGCGTATGCGTTCTTCCGGCAGGCATCGCTCTTGGCTTTTTGCCCGTCATACTCACGGTTGTGCATGATTTCTGGACCGCCGCCGCTCTGCTGACTCTGCTTGGCGTGATCTCAGGCTTCTTCGTCGTGCCACTCAACGCGCTGTTGCAACATCGCGGTCACCTGCTCATGGGTGCAGGCCACTCCATCGCCCAACAGAACTTCAACGAGAACATCAGCATCCTGCTAATGACCGGCGCCTATGCACTCATGGTGCGCGCCGAGTGGCACATCCACACAATCATGGTGATATTTGGGGTTTTCATCAGCGCACTCATGACGCTGATCTGGAAACGGCACCGCAACGACGAAGTGCATTGAGGGGAATGAGCCGAAATCACCGCCCCTCCAGTCGTCCCGCCCTACCCTTTCTGGCTTGGCCGGAAAGTTTTGCCAGTCTGCCCTTTGATTCAAAGGCCATACTCAAAAGTTTGCAAGGTTCCGACCGCACCGACCCGGGATCCATTCGGAATGGCCAGCAAGCACAACTGCGCATGATGCTGGAATGGGCTGTAGGCAACTCACCGTTCTATCGCGGCTCGTCTGCGCATGCTGAAGTTCTCAAGAAAATTCGCAAGGGTGATGAAGATTTTGCTGCTTTGTGGAGGCAACTCCCGCTACTGACAAAAGTCGAACTCAGAAAATCCAACGCGAAAATCCATGCATCGCAACTGCCGCCAGGTCATGGGCCAATTTCTTCGATCTTTACCTCTGGCTCCACAGGCATGCCCGTCGAGGTTCACACCACTGCCCTCACCCGTGCGATCTGGGATGCGCTAACCATGCGCGAGCATATGTGGAGGCAGCGCATTTTCTCAAATCGTCTGGGCTCGGTACGCAGCCTTAAAAAAGACATGCGCAAACCGGAGGGAATGGACTTGGGCACGTGGGGGGCTCCCGCTTCCGAATTTTGTCGCACCGGACCTGGTTCAGCCATGCACTCGGCAACGCCGGTCAAGGATATAGCCGTCTGGCTGAAGCGCTTCAAGCCGAATTACCTGATCATCTACCCCAGTATTGCCGAATCACTGTTGAACGAGATTGGGCCAATTCGGCCGGATGGCATCATGGAAATCCGCACCATCTCGGAACCGCTGGACAGGGAACTGGAAGAGCGCTTCATGAGAGAGTGGGGGGTGCCCTGCACTGAAATCTATTCGGCTGTCGAACTTGGCAGCATCGCATTTCGGTGCAAAGAGCACAATGCGCTGCATGCTCAACCCGAAACACTTTTCGTCGAAATCCTCGATGATGCGGACAAACCATGCCAAACGGGAGAAACCGGGCGTGTGGTACTAACTTCCCTTCACAATCTGGCGACCCCGCTCATCCGCTATGAAATCGGCGATTACGCAACGGTAGGCGCGCCATGCCAATGTGGACGCACCTCCATGGTTTTGGAGAAAGTTCTGGGCCGGGTGCGCAACATGTTGCACACACCCGATGGCCGTACCTTATGGCCATCAGGCGGCCAGGGAATCAGGAAAATTGAAGTAGTGCAACAGGCGCAGTTCGTTCAAACAGCGCTCGACCAGATCGAGGTGCGCGTGGTGCTGGACAGGCCGTTAACCCTGGATGAAACGGACCAGTTGGTCGAGATTACCCGCCAGTCCTTGTATTATCCTTTCAACGTCAGCATAAAACCGGTCGAGATGATTGAGCGCGGTCCCACCGGAAAATTCGAACAGTTTCTATCTCTGCTTCCCAATAACCCCAAATAACCAAGCCAAACAATGAAAACATTGCCAAACTTCTTTTCAGCTTCAGGCAACTTCAAATTTTTTGTATTTGTCTTTCTGGGTTCATTCATCCACTCATGTGCTTTCGCGGCCGATTCTGACACCAGCGAAATGTTCCATTTCTACGCCAAGCTGTATCCTGAATGGAAGGTTGAATCCTTTACCCAACCCTCTCAGGCAGGAACAGTGGTTGGAACAATGGGAACATTGAAAAACAATACGGTTGTACTTTCTGCCAACGCCAAGGACAAACCCGACACTGAGGACCATGAATGGTCAAGCTCGTATTTTGGTGTCAAGGGAGTACTTTTCAATGAAACGGTGCGTGTTGGCTATGACCTGCAAGGAACCGTAGATCTTCAAGGAGAAAACAGCCTTTGGGTGAATGCGCGCGACAACCTGAAAACACGTGAAGCGTTCATATATATGGAAATGCCCGCTCTTGGGCAGTTGGCAGCCGGACAAATGGACTCGATATACAAGGAGTGGGGTATTCCTGTTGCCATGCTCGGCCTGACTTCTGGGAATTTCACCGGCACATCCAAAATGCACGCAAGAGCTGGCTGGAAAGGAAAAGGCGACACGTCATTTCATAACAGGCGATCACATAGCATACGATGGCTGAGCCCGTCGTTAGATGGTTTGCAATTCGGGCTAACGCATTCCTGGGATGAGCAAAACGATGGGGATGGCGGCGCAGGCACCAAACTTAGTGCAGCAGGCATTCTCTGGCAGAAAGGTCCTTGGTATGTTTCCCTTCACACGGAGATACATTATGACTGGCTTCCCATGAGCCGGGATGTGACAAGCAGTAGCGCCAGCTCCATTTACAATATTGCCGACTCGACAAAATCCAGGGATCAGGGATGGCGGCTATCCATGTCCTGGGAGGGCAAACAGTGGCGGGTCGGCAGTGACTTTGCGCGCCTCAAATATTCAGAGAGTGATGCGCTGGGCACGCCCGGAAAATTCAGGGACTACAAGAATTTTGCCTGGGAATTCACAACGGAATACAAATGGAATTCAAACCTCAGGTTATCCGCAAGCTATGCTCGCGCAACTGCCGGACAGTGCACTTTGAGCGGCGATGTTCCCTGCTTCACGACAGGTTTGGGTGGTGATCAGACTAACGTTGGCGCCTTGTATTCAGTAGACAAGAATCTGGGGGTCTTTGCATTGGGGTCACACGTTCAAAATGGCGATGCTGCCTATTACGGAGCAAGCCCGCAGGGTTCAAACGCCAACATCTACGCCTTGGGTATCCTTTACCGGGTCAAATGAACGAACAACAAACAGGGGAGCTTATATAAATGACAAACCGGTTGCATAAACTCGGATTTCTTTTCCTGGCTATATTTACCTTGTCTTCAAGCGTGGCTGCCGATGACGCCATGGAGTTTTTCAAGGGCAAACGCATAACCTATATCGTCGCCACCAAACCGGGTGGCGGATATGATGCCTTTGCAAGAATGGTCGCGAAATACTTGCCGAAACACCTCCCGGTCCAGGCAGTTGTCGTGAAAAATGTGCCGGGCGCTGGACACATGATCGGCCTGCATCAACTCTACACCTCCAAACCCGATGGCCTGACCATCGGCACATTCAATCATGGTCTGATTTACGTGCAGATGTTCAATATCCAGGAAATGGAATCGGATTTCCGGAAAATGAAATGGCTGGGTAGAGGCTCTACCGATGTGCGAATGTTTGTAGTCGGAAACAAATCCGGCCTCCAGTCATTCTCCGACCTGAAAAACAGGGAAACGCTCATAGGTTCCGGCGGAAAAACACAGTCGAGCAACATAGAAATGGAATTGCTTGCGCGCACCTTGGGCATCCGCATCAAGCCTGTTTACGGATTCACTGGGCCTGAAATCGAGCTTGCTCTGATCCGAGGCGATATTGCCGGAACACTTGCTTTTGGAGACAGCACCCGTGCGTTTCTTGAAGAAGGCAATGGCAAGGCTCTGTTTTACATTGGCCGGGGAAGGCCTTCCTATCTTCCGAATACCCCATCGCTGGATTCCCTTATATCCGACCCCAAGACAAGGGAAGTCACCAAACTGATCAGGGACATGACCGAACTGGGCAGGCTGATTGCAGCTCCCCCCGGCGTACCGGATGACAGGGTTGCCCTCCTGCGCGAAGCCATCATGAAAACGCTGACTGACCCAGAACTGATCAAGGACGCTGAGAACCTGAAACTGGGCATT
The DNA here is from genome assembly GCA_024643305.1 of Thiobacillaceae bacterium. Taxonomy (GTDB): domain Bacteria; phylum Pseudomonadota; class Gammaproteobacteria; order Burkholderiales; family Thiobacillaceae; genus UBA6918. Next base: position 11,123 of record JAHENE010000029.1, read on the forward strand.
GATGCCATGAATGGCGCCGAGGTGGAAAACCGGATCAACACCCTGCTCTCTATCCCCCTTGCGAACCTGCCCTCGCTCGATGACTTGCGTTAACTAGACGATGGGCATATCCGAAGCACTGGCAGGCCTGACAGGCCTGTTCGGCAACGCCAGCGTATTGCTTGCGCTCCTTTTGGCTGTTCCATTTGGCATGATTGCAGGCGCAATCCCCGGTTTGGGCGGCAAGCTTTCCATTGTCATCTCGCTCCCCTTCCTGTTTGGGGTGGACCCGGTGGCGGGCGCAGTATTCCTTATCGCCATGCACTCCGTCGTCCATACCGGCGGGCCGATCCCCAGCATTCTGATTGGCGTTCCGGGTTCAGCGCCTGACGCCGCAACCGTATTGGACGGCCACCCCATGGCGCGCAATGGCGAAGCCGGGCGCGCACTGGGTGCGGCGCTCATGTCCTCCTGCATCGGCGGGCTGATCGGCGCGGCCTGTTTGATCGTTGCGATACCGTTTGTGCGCCCCCTGGTCAGCGCCTTCGGGCCGCCGGAGGTTTTCCTGATGTCCGTTCTGGGCATCAGCCTGATTGCATCCGTTAGCGGTGATGCGCTACGAAAAGGACTCACGGTGGGCTGCTTTGGCCTTCTGGTTTCATTTGTAGGCATGGATCCCTTCACGGCCACGGCACGCTACACTTTTGGGCAAATCTATTTATGGGATGGCATCGATCTGATTACGGCAGTCATCGGAATATTTGCCATTCCGGAAGTGCTTAGTCTGTTGAAAAGCGCGTCACATGACGACACAGTGCCCTACAAGAAAAAGGAAAACTCCAGTGTGCGGCAAGGCATGCTCGATGTCTGGCATCATCGCTACCTGACATTGCGCGCTTCGCTAATCGGCTCCCTGATCGGCATCGTGCCGGGCCTTGGCGGGCAAGTGGCTTCGTGGTTTGCCTACGGCCATGCCGTTCAGACCTCAAAAAATCCCGAACAGTTCGGCACCGGCCGCGTTGAAGGTGTCATCGCGCCCGAGAGCGCAAACAATTCCAAGGAAGGCGGCAGCCTGCTGCCCACCCTGTTCTTTGGCATACCCGGTAGTTCCGGGATGGCCATCCTGCTGGCCGCGCTGCTTACACTGGGCATTGCCCCGGGCGCTTCGATGGCAAACGAGAAGCTGCCTTTGGTCTGGACATTCATCTGGGCGCTGGTTCTGGCCAACCTCCTCTCGGTAATCGTCTTTCTTGCCGGCAGCAAATGGATTCTCAAATTCATGGACGTTCCCTCAAACCGCGTTTTCCCGTTCGTGCTCACATTCGCGCTGCTGGGTTGTTACCTGAGCGCGCTTTACTGGCAAACCTTCGTGCTGTTGATGGCATTCGGCTTGCTGGGCATCTGGTTCAAACGTCATGAATGGCCCAGGGCACCCTTTGCCATTGGGGTTGTGCTGGGAACCGCAACAGAAACAGCATTGAACCAGTCCCTGACAATCTGGGGCTGGAGCTTTCTTCTCAGGCCGGCCAGCCTCGTTCTGCTGGCAATCGTGGCTGCCAGCTTTGGCTACAGTTTTTATCGGGCATGGAAAGGCGGTTTTAACGCCGCGAAAAGCCCGCTGTGGCTTGCCGGGTTGATGGCAGCACTGTTTGCCGGATCGCTTTATGGCGCAACGTCCTATCCCGCACAAGCAGCCTTCTTTCCGATTGGCGTGGCAGCCGTGGGGCTTGCGCTTGCCTTGCTTGATTTTGTCGTTTCCATCCGCGCGCATTCGACTGCGCAAGCAAAACAACCCGGCACATCCAAACCTGCCCTGCACTGGCTGCTTGCATTCGTGCTTGCGGCCATCCTGTTCGGCCTGTCGCCCGGCCTGCCGATCATGGTCGCCATTTATCTGTATCGGCAAACCAAATCCGGCATGTTTTCCAGCCTGATGGCCGGCGCGATGATCTATGTGCTGTTTGAAGTCGTTTTATCCCAGTATCTGGGCATGAATATTTTCCATGGATTGATGCTTTCTTATGTTGACGCCTGACGAACCCATCGGCGAAAGCGCGCCTTTATTACGCGCGCTGGCCGAACAACACTGCTCGCCGGAATGCCGCGACTACCATGCATTCTGGCAATACTTCAGGCTGGTCGGACTGATCAGCACCATTGCCACCGATAATGACTTTCTGGTCAATTCAATCAAGAAACTTGCGGATACAGGCAAGCACAACCGGGTGCTGATTTCAGCCACGGCCGACTACGGCATGCTGGCCCGCGTCATCCATGCTTTTCGACTGGCAAACCGTGTGCCTCAAATCACCGTTCTGGATATTTGCGAAACACCGCTTGCCATCAACCGCTGGTATGCCGAACGGCACGGCC
>JAHENE010000233.1 GCA_024643305.1 Thiobacillaceae bacterium
CTGCCCGGCTGGTACGTGCACTGCAACATGCAGAAGCGGCAGGACTTTCCGTGCCTACCCTGCGTTCGCTACAGAGCTGATTTCCTTTCGTACGCAAGCGCACGCGGCTTCGTTGTTTTACGGTTTGTTAAACCGTAATCATTTCAAAATCATCCTTGCGGGCTCCGCATTCGGGACATGTCCAGTTCATGGGCACGTCTTCCCAACGGGTGCCGGGGGCGATGCCGTCCTGGGGCCAGCCTTTCTCTTCATCATAGATAAAGCCGCACAGCAGGCACATCCAGGTTTTGTATTCAGGGGAGTTACTCATAGGGAGGGGCGCAACAGATATAGGATAAAATTAGCTATATATTCTAAACCAGACGCGATTCCGCGTTCCAGGAAAGTTTCATGTCCCTTAGTCCCCCGATGGTTCTTACTTTTGCCGCCTCTGATCCGACCGGCGGTGCCGGCATGCAGGCGGACATTCTGACTTTTGCCAGCATGGGCTGCCATCCGCTTTCCGTGGTAACGGCGATCACCATCCAGGACACAGCTGGTGTGGATGGCATCTCTGCCGTGGACGCCGATTGGGTAGCGGATCAGGCCCGCATGCTGCTGGAGGATATGCCGGTTGATGTTTTCAAGATCGGTCTTCTGGGCAGCGTGGAAAATATCACGGTGATCGCGGAGATTCTTTCTGATTATCCGGACATCCCGGTGGTGCTCGATCCCGTGCTTGCTTCCGGAAGAGGCGATGATCTGTCCGGGGAAGACATGATTGCTGCCATGAGAGACATGCTGATTCCCCAGGCCACACTGATTACGCCGAACAGTATCGAAGCACGTCGTCTGGCAGCACAGGAAGGCGAGGAGGACGACTTGCCGCTTGCCGAGTGCGCAAACCGGCTGATCCAGCTTGGTTGCGAGTTCGTGCTAATCACGGGCACGCATGAAAACACGCCGCGCGTACACAACATACTCTATGGCCTCCAAGGCGTTATCCAGACCGATACGTGGGATCGCCTGCCCGGCAGCTACCATGGTTCCGGCTGTACATTGGCTTCGGCGATTGCAGCAGGTTTGGCATTCGGCAATGAAATGCCGCGTGCGGTAAAAGATGCACAGGATTTTACTTACGAAACACTGAAAGCCGCTTTCCGTCCCGGTATGGGCCAGTATTTGCCGGACCGGTTTTTCTGGGCGCAAGAAACACCGATGCAGGGCTCGGCCTGATGGCGAATTTTCCATCGGGGGTTTATGCACTGACCCCCGCTTGCGCCGACACCCACCGCCTGCTTCAAATGGTTGAAGCATCCCTCAAAGGGGGCGTGGCTGCGGTGCAGTACCGGGAAAAAACCGGCGATGTTGCCTTGCGCCACGAGCAGGCCAGCGAACTGCTGCCGCTTTGTCATCGCTACCATGTGCCCTTGATCATCAATGATGATTTGCGCCTGGCGGATTTAATTGAGGCGGACGGGGTGCACCTGGGGTGTGAGGACGCCGGTTTGCGTGAGGCGCGATTGATACTTGGCCCGAACAAAATCATCGGCGCATCGTGCTATCAAAGCCTGGAACGTGCCATGGAAGCAGAGGCAGCGGATGCGGACTACGTTGCGTTTGGCAGTTTTTATTCCTCCCCCACCAAGCCGCAGGCGGTGCAGGCGCCTTTGCAGTTATTGCATGATGCAAAGACATTAAGCGTGCCGGTGGTGGCGATTGGCGGGATAACATTGGAAAATGCCCCGATGCTCATCGAGGCGGGTGCGGACGCAATTGCCGTCATCACGGCGATTTTTGATGCGCCGGATATCGAAAACACAGCGGACGCGCTGAATCATTTATTTGAAATTGAATCGGAAGACTGATGGATCGCAATCACACTTTATTTGAAGAGTCCCAAAAATTTATCCCCGGCGGCGTGAACTCTCCCGTGCGTGCGTTCAAGTCCGTAGGCGGCGTGCCGCGCTTCTTCACTCGCGGGGAAGGCGCCTATTTGTGGGATGTCGACGGCAAGCGCTACATCGATTATGTGGGTTCATGGGGGCCGGCCATCCTGGGCCATGCGCATCCTGATGTGGTCAAGGCCGTGCAGGAAAAAGCCGCGCTGGGATTGTCCTTTGGCGCGCCTACTGAAATCGAGCTGGAAATGGCCGAGTTGTTGACCAGTCTCCTGCCGGGATTCGAGAAAGTGCGCCTGGTCAGTTCCGGCACTGAGGCAACCATGAGCGCCATTCGCCTGGCACGCGGTTTTACCGGGCGCAGCAAGATCATCAAGTTCGAGGGCTGCTACCACGGCCACGCCGATTTCCTGCTGGTAAAAGCTGGCTCCGGTGCCTTGACCTTTGGCAATCCGACTTCCGCCGGCGTTCCAACGGAAGTGGCGGCGCAGACCCTTGTACTTGATTACAACGATCTGGCCGGGGTCGAGCGTACGTTTGACAAGATCGGCAGCGAAATAGCTGCCATCATCGTCGAGCCCGTGGCCGGCAACATGAATCTGGTGCAGCCTGCCGCAGGCTTTCTTGAAGGCTTGCGCGAGCTGTGCACGAAGCATGGCGCAGTGCTGATTTTCGATGAAGTCATGACAGGCTTCCGGGTCGGGCCGCAAGGTGCGCAGGGTTTGTATGGCATCGTGCCCGACCTCACCACGCTGGGCAAAGTCATCGGCGGCGGCATGCCGGTGGGCGCCTTTGGGGGACGCCGCGACATCATGGATCGTCTGGCACCCGTTGGCCCGGTGTATCAGGCTGGCACGCTGTCCGGAAATCCGGTTGCGGTGGCAGCAGGCCTTGCCACGCTCAAGGCCACGCGTGCGCCGGGATTCTACGATGCGCTTGCTGCACGCACATTGAATCTGGTCGAAGGCTTGGCCAAGGCCGCAGGCGAAGCCGGTGAAACATTCAGTGCAGCCAGCGTGGGCGGTATGTTCGGCATCTATTTTAGTGCCATGCCGCCGCGTACCTATGCCGAAGTGATGACTTGCGACAAGGATCGTTTCAACCGTTTTTACCACGCCATGATTCATGAGGGCGTGTATATGGCGCCGTCTGCCTATGAGGCGGGTTTTGTGTCCGCAGCGCATGGCGACGCGGAAATCAGCGCGACGATTGAAGCTTCAAAGCGCGCATTTGCGAAGATCTAGCAGGCTCCCGGAGAGTTCTTCAACAGCCTCTTAGGGCGTGATCTGGCGGTAAGCAGCATCAGCCAACCGCCCCATCTCGGACTTGCCGATTTCTCCGGACAAGGCATAGCCCAGTCCTCGATCAATCCAGTAGAAGATTTCTACGCCATCTTCGCGTGCGTGACGGAAGCTGGTCTCCGGTGCTTGTTCCTTATCGAGGCGAACGTAGAGAGTCACGCGTCTACCGCGGCCATCCTGATACATGAATTGGGCCACCGGGCCGGTGGTGCCTGATAGCAGGCGCCCGCCAAGAAGCTGGAAGCCCTCCTCCTGAAAATCCGGGGCATGTAGTTCATGGCCCAGGCGCTTGGACAGCCAGGTAACAAGATGATCGGCATGCTGTGCTTCGACTTCGACCGGGTGGCGCACTTCGGGGCTGTAAACGACATGAGCCAGCGCTGCCGCGTGC
>JAHENE010000234.1 GCA_024643305.1 Thiobacillaceae bacterium
GGCACCAAGACCAACACCTGCAGCAATTCCCGCAGCCAAATCAAATTCCCCTGTAGTGGCAAGACCATAAACGCCGTCAGCCGCCCCCAAATACAACAACAGCCCGGCTACCCCACCTGCATCAAACATCGCCCGTGAAACAATGCCCGCGGCCATGCGATTGTAGATCGTCAGCAGTTGGGTAACGGTGATGAATCCAATCCCCCACATCACCGCCATGGTGAGCATGCGCACCGGATCATGCAGGGGCGAAATCCACAATGGCTCAACAATGGTTTCAAGACCGAAGACGCTGCCGTAGGCGAAACCGAAGGCCACGGCAGACGACCCCGCGGAAAGAAACAGGCTGCGAAAACGACGCACCTTGCCGCGCAACGCAAAGCCTGCCCCGACAATAACCAGTCCCTGGCCGATATCCCCAAACATCATGCCAAACATCAAGGCAAAGGAAATGGCAAACAGCCAGGTTGGATCAAATTCGCCATAGCGGGGAATGCCGTAGTTACGGACAAGATCGGCAAATGGCCCCAGCCAGTCTGGATAACGCAAGGCGGACGGCACAACATCAAGCTCCGAGGCATAGGGCGGACGCAACTGCAACACATAGCGATCCACCAGTTTTGAATCCAGCGCCTGACGCATGCGTTGTATGTCGCGTTCTGGTATCCAGCCGGTTATCAGTGCAAGACCGCCGCGGGCGCGAAGGGTCTCTGCAGAGATGCGGACATAAGGCTCTCCCAGGGCCATGCCCTCCCTGATCATCTTCAGTTTTTGATCAACATCACCGATCCTGGCATGATGTTTTGACTCGCAGGTCTGTTCCTGCTGGCGAAGCTGCTCGGCTGACTTTTCCAGCGCTTCCCTCGCCTTCTCCGGATGTGCCAGAAGCTCAGGCTCCAGTTTGATTTCCTGCCAGCCGGCTGCATCCATTGCACCGTGTATTTCCCTATCCTTGCCGACCGGACCTACTGCCACCGCATAAACCCGTCCTTGGTGTAAATCAAAAACCTCGATGAGAGAACCTGAAAGCTCGAGTGCATCACGCAGTCTTGCAAGATTGGCCTCAGGGACCGTACCTATCTGCGTATGCAGAAAGCGCTTGGGACGTGCGATCCATGACAGATCCACATCAAGGGCTTTGAAGTGCTCAAGGGAATTGAGGAGACTGGCGTTGTGCTCAAGCGCTTCGTTGATACGGCGCTTTTCCTCCTCACATTGTGAAGCAACATTCCATAACTCACCCAGCCATGCGTTCCACTCAAGCAACTGTTCTATCGTCGGTGCTTCAGGCAGCGTGGTTTGCGAACCTTCCTCCTTGATCTGGCCGTCAGCCGCGCTAAGTGGAGCTGATCCAAAATGCTCCAGAATCTTGCCTAGTCGGGAACTGGCTTCCGAGAACACTTCTGCGTATCGATCACCCGGAGTCTCTGGAAGATCGCGCTCCCATGCTTCGCTTTTTTCGGGCGTGAATATCCCATAGGTAGCCAGCAGCAACGAGGCCTGCGGAGCATCGTTCCGCAGCACCCAGAGTGATACATGCTGCATGCGCAATGGTTTGAACATGCTCAGCTTGCTCTCAACGCAATCGAGGGACTTGCCTCAGCCAGACCCAAAGCCTGCTTGATGGTTTCGGTGTCCAGTCCGATGTTCCTGCCCTTGAGCACACTGCGAACACGCCGCATGTCTCGTTCCCGCAGGGTCAGGTAGGCAAATGCGCGCGCGAAACCCGGAGCGGACAAACGCAGGACGGCATGTGCAGTCTGCTCAAACCTGTCCTCCATGATGGCAAACACCTCATGAATATCGCGGGCACCGCTTAACCAGTTCTGGTAGGGCTGTGGAAGCGAGGCTAGAATGCTTTCGAAACTGTCAAGAACCGCCAGGTCCATCAACACGCCGGATGACAGGCGGTAGCGGCTTGGAATCAGCAAATAATAAACTTGCGAGGGCGGCAGCTTGTATGCGAAGCGGAAACGCAAGAGCCAGACCAGGTTGATGCGATCAATCAACAATTGCATCATGTCATGAAAGCCTTTGCCCAGTTCCGCCTCCTGTTGTCTGGCCAGTTCTGCAAGGCCCTGATAGAAGCGCCGATCCAGTGCCGCATCCAGTTCGAACAAGCGCGGTTGAGTTTCGAAGGCGCGGCGGGCAAAACGCACCATGTCCGAGTAATGGGTCGTTTCGAGACGGCGCAGCAATTCACCAACATCCTCAGCCTGTAATAATTCATCGACAGGCAGTGAGGCCAGAAAGCCCATGTCAATCAATTCCTGTCGAACGACGGATGAAGGCGTACCGCTCATCCTGGCCCGGATAATGGCTTTGAGATTGGTTATTTCGAAGCGCATAACCCAGTACTGAAGAAACTTGCGCGAATCGCCGGCCGCGCGTAGCAGAATGACAATGTCGGCCAACTGGTTGAGAACGATGGACTTTTCAATATAACGACCGGCATTCATGTCTTCGGTGATCGTGCCCAGCCCGGCGCGGTCAAGAATTGTTGCAAGCTCCTCCGCACCACCTTCGGCGAGTGTCTGGATTTCTTCGCTGCTTAGCAGCCTGGAGGCCATCAGGCTGACTCGGGCATTTAGGTAGTGATTCAACATGGTTGCCGGTGGCTCTTGCCAGCCTCGTCTATTGCGTTTTCTGATCCTCCCCCAGGATCATGGCAAGCGCCGCTTCGACTGCGGCCCCTTCGTTTGCTGCCGCGCGTTCACGCAGGATTTTCTGCTGTGCGGCGGCTGCAGCATCATTTTCCTTGATTCGCCGCTGAGCACCTTCTTCGGCGGTTGTCAGAAAAGGCTTGCGGCGTACTTCCATCTGCTGTTCAAACTCTGTTTCTGCTGCGCGCACCTGATCGAGTGCCTCCTGGATCATTTGGCGGCGCGCCGAATCCGCCTGCTCTACCTGGTTTTCTGCTTTTTGTTCAGCTTCCAGCAGAGGTTTCAGGATGTCTTCCATAATGTGTGCGCAGTCGAAAAAGTATTGTTTTGCCTTATCCCGCCAAACCGAAAAGCATGCCAACTCCAGCTATCGCGATGGCAGCCCCCGTCAAACTTAAATACAACTGCCGAAGTTTCATGCCAAATAATACGCCCAGAGTGTGCAACAAGGTCGTAGCAAAAAGCATCCCTGTGGCGTATGCCATGGGAGATGCGGCAAAAGACATTTCCTGTCCGTGTGCCACTCCATGAAACAGCGCAAACATTGCCGTTAACAGCGCAGCCGGCATGAAAGGCAGGTGCGAACGTTTTGCAATCAGCAGACCCAGCATCAACACCGACAGCGCGATCATCCACTCCATGCCCATCAAGGACATGCCCGTCATGCCAAGCATGGCGCCGACAAGCATTGTGCCAACAAACGTTGCAGGCAGTACCCACAAGGCACGTCCGCCCTGTTGCGCTGCCAGAATGCCAACTGCAAGCATGGCAAGAAAATGGTCAAGCCCGGTGAAGGGGTGTGCAAGGCCGGTAAACAGCCCGGCGCCATGCGTGTGCATGCCCAGGCCATGCGCCCATGCTGTCGATGCGCCGCCAGCCAAAATGACAAACAG
>JAHENE010000235.1 GCA_024643305.1 Thiobacillaceae bacterium
GGCATGTATGCACAGCAACTTCTCAACTTCGGTTTTCTTGAAACCGAGTCCATGCGTTATTACCGTGCGGGCCAGACGATCATGTCGATCCCTGTTTACAAAGGGGGCTCAAGCCAGGTGGATATCGGCTTTTTGAAGGATTTTTCGCTGACCACAAAAAAAGGAATTGCGAGCCGGGTCAAGGCGCAGGCCATCACCCAACAGCCTTTCCTGGCGCCCTTGCACAAGGGGCAGGTTCTGGGCACCTTGCGGCTCACCCTGGATGGCGAGCTTGTCGGGGATTACCCGCTGGTGGCGCTGGAAGACGTGCCGGTTGCCGGCTGGTTTGGCAGGTTCTGGGACGGCATCCGGCTATTGCTGAAATGAGCGAGCAGATCGTCTATCTAAACGGCAGGCTGCTCCCTCTGGGGCAGGCGCAGGTGTCGGTTCTCGACCGCGGCTTCATGCTGGGGGATGGCGCGTATGAGCTGATTCCGGTCTATCGGCGCAAGCCCTTTCGGCTGGCTGAACATCTCAGACGGTTGCAGCACACCCTCGATGGCATTCGCCTGCCCAATCCCATGGATGAATCGCAGTGGCGCGAGGTGATTTCGCAGGTGATGGCGACACAGCCAGCGGACAATCAGTCGGTGTATTTGCAAGTCACGCGTGGCGCGGCACCGCGCGATCATGCGTTTCCCAAGGACGCCAAGCCTACGGTGCTGGTGATGAGCAATCCATTGAGCAGCCCCGACCCGGCTCAAATCGAGCAGGGTATATGCGCCGTATCCACGCCGGATATTCGTTGGGGACGTTGCGATCTCAAAACCATCAGCCTTCTGCCGAATGTGCTGGCCAAGCAGAAGGCCGTCGACGCGGGCTGCGTCGAGTGTATTCAGTTCCGTGATGGGGTGTTGACCGAGGGCGCGGCGTCCAACATTTTTGTGGTCAAGAATGGCGAAATCCATGCGCCAGTCAAAGACCATCGCGTGTTGCCTGGCATCACGTACGATCTGGTGCTGGAACTGGCGCAGGCAAATGGGTTGCCCTATGAGGTGCGCGATATCAGCGAGGCTGAAGTGCGACAGGCCGACGAGTTGTGGCTGACTTCCTCCAGCCGCGAGGTGCAGGCCATTGTGGAGTTGGATGGCCAGCCGGTTGGCAAGGGTCAGCCCGGCCCGCTGTACCGCCGCATGTATGCGCTTTACCAGAATTTCAAAGCCACCCTGAAATGAGCGAAACGGAATCCCTGCTTGAGTTTCCCTGCGACTTTCCCATCAAGGTGATGGGCGAGGCGCGTGACGATTTTGTCGCGGCGATCGTCATGGTGGTGAAGGCGCATGCCCCGGAATTTGATGCGGCATCGGTTGAACTGCGCGCCTCGGGCAAGGGCAATTACCTTGCTGTCACTTGCACCATCCGCGCCACGTCCCGAGAACGGTTGGACAACCTCTATCGAGATCTTTCATCGCACCCTTACGTGAAAATCGTCCTGTAGTGGAACCCGTCATCAAGCATCTCGGGCGCGTGGAATACGAACCCACCTGGCGCGCCATGCAGGAGTTCACAGCAAGCCGGAATGAAGAAACGCCGGACGAGTTGTGGGTGCTGGAGCATCCGCCGGTATTCACCCTCGGGCAGGCAGGCAAGCGCGAGCATCTTTTGCAGACAACCGAGATTCCGGTGGTTCCCATCGACCGGGGCGGGCAGATTACCTACCATGGTCCGGGCCAAGTGGTGATCTATGTGCTGGTGGATCTGAAGCGGCGCGGATATGGCGTGAAGGAACTCGTCGGCCGCATGGAACAGGCGGTCATCGACCTGCTGGCGGAGTCGGGCATCAAGGCTGAACGCAAAGCCAATGCCCCCGGCGTCTACGTCAACAAAGCCAAGATTGCGGCGCTGGGCCTGCGTATCAAGCAGGGCCGCAGCTATCACGGGCTTGCGCTCAACGTGGACATGGATCTGTCGCCCTTCGCGCTCATTAACCCCTGCGGTTATCCAGGAATGGCCGTTACGCAAACACGGGATCTGGGTATTGCAGGCGATGCAGGCTTGATTGGCGGGCGCCTGGCCATGATTTTGGTAGGCAAGATTTAGCCCGTGAAAAAGCATGTTGGCGGTAAAATTACTCCCTGATTTTTCAAACGGATAGTTTCGTGGCTGACGTCAAGTTGCACAAAGGCGAGGCCAAGACCTCGCGCATTCCCATCAAGGTGGTTCCCCAGCCGAGGCTGAAAATGCCGGACTGGATTCGCGCCAAATCGCCCAACAGCCCGGAAGTCCTGCGGCTGAAGGAAGTGCTGCGCGAGAAGAAACTGCACACCGTGTGCGAGGAAGCGTCCTGCCCCAACCTAGGCGAGTGTTTTCGCCAAGGCACCGCCACCTTCATGATTCTGGGCGATTTGTGCACGCGCCGTTGCCCGTTTTGCGATGTCGGCCACGGCAAGCCTCTGCCGCCGGATGCCGACGAACCCCGGCATCTGGCCGAGACCATCGCCGCGATGGGACTGAAATATGTGGTGATTACCAGCGTGGATCGCGATGATTTGCGCGACGGTGGGGCCAAGCATTTCGCGGACTGCATCCGTGCCGTACGCGAGTTGTCGCCCGCCACCAAAATAGAAATCCTCACCCCGGATTTTCGCGGACGCCTGGAAGTTGCGCTCGACGAACTGGGCAAGGCGCTGCCGGACGTGATGAACCACAATCTGGAGACTGTGCCGCGCCTGTACAAGGCTGCGCGCCCCGGTGCGGATTACGCGCATTCGCTGAAACTCTTGAAGGACTTCAAGACCCGGCATCCTAATATTCCCACCAAGTCCGGACTCATGGTGGGCCTGGGTGAAACCGACGAGGAAATTCTCCAGGTCATGCGCGACCTGCGCACGCATGACGTCGACATGCTGACCATCGGCCAGTATTTGCAACCATCGGATGCGCATCTGCCGCTATTGCGCTACGTTACGCCTGAGCAATTCCAGGCATTCGAAAAGGCTGCGCAGGACATGGGTTTCAAACAGGCTGCCTGCGGCCCCATGGTGCGCAGCAGCTACCACGCCGATTTGCAGGCGCGTGAACTCGTTAAATAAATTGGTTCAGACCCGGCTGGGTTCAGCCATGTCCGCATTCATTTTGGGCGGTTTGTCGGCGCTTGCCTTCGCCCCGGTGGGTTGGCATCTGTTGATCCTGTTGTGTCTGGCCGGCCTTCTGGCGTTGCTCGACCCTGCTTCCCTGCGCCGAGCCTTCACGCTTGGCTGGCTGTTCGGACTTGGCTTTTTTGGCGTCGGCGTCAGTTGGATCTACATCAGCATGTCGGTCTATGGCGGCATGCCATCATGGCTTGCCGCCTTTGCGGTATTTCTGTTTTGTGCATTTCTTGCCCTGTTCCCGGCCATCGCATCATGGGCCACCGCGCGATTTTCAGTACCCGGCGCATATCGCTGGCTGCTGGTGTTTCCGCTCATGTGGACAGGCATGGAATGGGTGCGGGGCTGGTTCTTCACCGGTTTTCCCTGGCTTGCCGCCGGGTACGCGCAGGTGCCGCATGGCCCGCTGGCGGGCTACGCGCC
>JAHENE010000236.1 GCA_024643305.1 Thiobacillaceae bacterium
AATGCCGATGTCGGTGAGGGCGGGCCAGACGCCCTCATCGTGCCGCATGTGCAGCGGGTGTCGATAGCTTGTGGCGGGCATGTGGGCGATGTCGCCTCCATGCGTGCCACTCTGATTCTGGCGAAGGAACATGGGGTCTTGGCGGGGTCGCACCCGAGCTATCCTGACCCTGCTAACTTTGGCCGCGTGGCGATGCAGGCGAAGCCAAAGGACATCAGCCGCTGGGTGGTGGAACAGACCCGGGGTTTGCAGGCTGTGGCCGACGAGCTTGGCATGGAGTTGTTTCACGTGAAACCGCATGGCGCACTCTATAACCGGGCGGCAAATGACGAAGAGACGGCACGAGCCCTTATTACAGCATTGTTGCAATTGGAGGGTTTGGCCCTGATTGCGTTGGCGGGGTCGCCGCTTGCCACCTGGGCCAGGGAAGCCGGTTTAAAGGTTTTGGAGGAGGCTTTTGCCGACAGGCGTTACTTGCAAAGCGGAGCGCTTGCACCGCGCAACCAGCCCGGTTCGGTCATTGAGAATCATGCAGAAGCGATTGCTCAGGCGCGGGCAATCGCCCTGGGCCTGCCGGTCATGACTATGGATGGGGCCATGCTCGAATTCAGCGCCGATCTCCTATGCTTGCATGGGGAGGCCCCCGGTGCGGCTGAGCTGGCAAGCATGCTTTGCCTTGACCTCAAAGACCGGGAATAAACCAATATCCGGGGTTTTCCAAAGAGATTTTCGACGGTTGTTTCACGTGAAACGATCCCCTGGCGTAGAATTGCGCCCATGAAGATTTCCGAAATTTTCGATGTGATTGTGGTGGGAGGCGGTCATGCCGGCACGGAGGCTGCGCTGGCGGCCGCTCGCGCGGGCGCGAAGACGCTGCTGCTGACGCACAACATCGAAACCTTGGGGGCCATGTCCTGCAACCCTTCTATCGGTGGCATCGGCAAGGGCCATCTGGTCAAGGAGGTGGACGCGTTGGGCGGCGCCATGGCGCTTGCTGCCGACCAAGCTGGCATCCAGTTTCGTACCCTGAATGCGTCCAAGGGCCCGGCAGTGCGCGCTACACGCGCACAAGCCGACAGAGTGCGCTACAAGGCGGCGATCCGAGTACGGCTCGAAAACCAGAGCAACCTCACTTTGTTTCAGCAAGCGGTAGATGATCTGCTAGTTGAAGCTGACCGGGTAACGGGCGTAAAAACCCAGTTGGGTATTGAATTCTCCGCGCGCGCCGTGGTGTTGACTGCCGGCACTTTCCTGGCCGGATTGATCCATGTCGGGCTGCAAAATTACGAGGCCGGGCGCGCAGGCGATCCTCCGGCCAAATCGCTCGCGCATCGCTTGCGCGAACTCAACCTTCCTGTCGGGCGCCTCAAGACTGGCACGCCACCAAGACTAGACGGGCGCACCATAGATTGGGGCAGGTGCCAGGAGCAACCGGGCGACACGCCTACGCCGGTGTTTTCCTTTATCGGCAGTCGCGACATGCATCCGCGCCAGGTTTCGTGCTGGATCACCCATACCAACACACAGACCCATGACATCATCCGCTCCGGATTTGAGCGCAGCCCCATGTTTACAGGCGTGATCGAGGGGGTGGGGCCGCGCTATTGTCCGTCCATCGAAGACAAGGTCAATCGCTTTGCGGACAAGGCCGGCCACCAGATTTTTCTCGAGCCAGAAGGCTTGGACACGCACGAGGTTTACCCCAACGGCATCTCCACCTCATTGCCCTTTGACATCCAGCTTGCCGCTGTGCACTCCATTCCCGGCCTGGAAAATGCGCACATCCTGCGCCCGGGCTACGCCATTGAATATGATTATTTCGACCCGCGGAATTTAAAGGCTTCGCTGGAAACCAAGTCCATCAACGGACTATTTTTTGCCGGCCAGATCAACGGCACGACCGGTTATGAAGAAGCTGCCGCCCAAGGCCTGCTGGCGGGTCTCAATGCGGCGCGTTTTGCACAGGACAAGGAATCCTGGCACCCGGCCAGGCACGAGGCCTACCTGGGTGTGTTGGTGGATGACCTGATCACGCGCGGGGTTTCCGAGCCTTATCGCATGTTTACCAGCCGCGCCGAATACCGTCTGTCCCTTCGTGAAGACAATGCCGACATGCGGCTGACTGAAGCGGGGCGAAAGCTGGGCCTTGTGGACGATGTGCGCTGGGATGCCTTCAACCGCAAGCGCGATGCCATCGCACGTGAAGGCGAGCGGCTGAAAACCATCTGGGTGCGGCCGGAAGTGCTGCCGCCGGCTCAGGCCGAGGCCGTACTGGGCAAGGCGATCGAAAGGGAATACAACCTGTATGAACTGCTGCGCCGGCCCGAAGTGGCCTACGCTGACCTCATGCAACTGCCGGGCGGCATGCCGGGGATAGAGGACGCGCAAGTCATCGAACAGCTGGAAATCCAGGCAAAATACCAGGGCTACATCGACCGCCAGAAGGGCGAGGTGGAAAAGCACCGCGATCAGGAAGAACTGCGCCTGCCGCAGGACTTTGACTACATGCAGCTTTCCGGGCTTTCCATCGAAGTGCGCCAGCGTTTGAACAAGCACAAGCCGGAAACCCTGGGACAGGCTTCGCGCCTGCAGGGCATTACCCCGGCGGCGATATCGGTGCTGATGGTGTATGCCAAACGGGGATTCAGGGCGGACATGAAAAAAACGGCATGACACTCGCCAAACAATTGTCGGCGGGTATTGCCGAGTTGGGTCTGGAAATAAATCCGGCGGTGCAGCAAAAGCTGTTGGGCTACCTGGAATTGATGGCCAAGTGGAATAGGGTGTACAACCTGACGGCGCTCAGAAATCCGGCCGAGTGGGTCACCAACCACCTGCTCGACAGTCTTGCGGTGATGCCGCATATTCGCGGCCCGCTTGTGGTGGATGTGGGAAGTGGGGCGGGCCTGCCGGGCTTGGTGCTGGCCATGGCTAGGCCGGATTGGCAGATAGTGAGTGTCGAGGCGGTGGACAAGAAGGCCGCCTTCCAGCGCCAGGTTGCGGCGGAGTTGGCGCTTACTAACATGCGGGTTGAGGGGCGTCGGGTGGAGGAAGTGACGCTGGATTCCGGCGCGGATACTGTGGTTTCCCGCGCATTTTCAAGCCTGGCGGATTTCGTGAATCTGACCCGGCATCTGCTCAAGCCCGGTGGAGAGTGGGCGGCAATGAAGGGGAGGTTGCCGTTGGATGAATTGAATGCATTGCCCGAGGGGATTGGGGTAAGTGGAATTGTCGAATTGAAAGTGCCTGGTTTGAATGCCGAGCGCTGCGTTGTTTTGATGAATCAAAAATAGAGAGCCGAAAACATGGCCCGTATTCTTGCAATAGCAAACCAGAAGGGTGGGGTTGGGAAGACCACCACCGCCGTAAATCTTTCCTGTGCATTGGCGCATGAGGGACAGCGAGTATTGCTGGTGGATCTCGATCCGCAGGGCAATGCCACCATGGGCGCCGGGGTGGAAAAGCGCACTGCCATGCCCACCGCCTATCAGGTACTGCTGGAGCAGGCCGATATCGCCAACAG